>JADHUM010000048.1 GCA_016784545.1 Candidatus Neomarinimicrobiota bacterium | reverse complement strand
CTCATATTAACCAGAACGGATTTGCTGAGCTCGTTCAGAGCACCAACTCTGCTGATGGCATTCACACCATAAAGAGCAGTTCCCCCATTCTCTTTTTTTACGGCCTTTACCCGCATCTCATCGGTTTCCTGAATCTGCAAATTGGCCATGGGATCCATATCAGTCAAAACATCAAGGTATTTTTTTAGGAAGTATCTACTTTGTTCGCGATCAATGACTGCCCACTCTACAAATTGACCCGGTTCCAGAAAAATATCCTCATCTTTGTCATAGATCCAATCATCCATGGTTTCATATAGCTCGGTATATTCTTGGGGATAGATGAATATCGGGAATACCCAAATCATAACAATCAATAATCGAAAGATAATATGTCTCGATCGGTTAAAAATTATACTGGTACTGTTTACGGTGCTCGGAAAATTGTTCATATTTGTCCCATACTTTAAAACTGATTTCTTGGAAGGTCTCATTTTCTTTGAATGGTTTTTCAAGCTCAACGAGCCAGCGGTAATACTTCTTATTGCCCCGAATATCTGGATCGGCTAATTGTTGGTTCCTGATAATTCCACCACGCTGTTGAAAGCTGATTACCTCATTAATCTGACCATATGTGATTAATTCAAAAATCAGATTATTGCTACCAGATGGTTCCCTGGATAACAGTTTAATTTCAGGTGGAGGTGGTGTTTTGATAATTACAGCGTGGTTCATTCCAGGAATCTCCACGCTATTGACCATCACTTGAAATAATAGCTCACCCTCTTTCTCGAAGGTCGGCATCATTGCTCTAGCTCCAGGCACAAGCCTTTCTTGATCATTCACCCCGGTTCCTGTTATTTTGACCTGCATATTCTCTAAGGGGATATCCAACAAACTACCATCAAAGGTGTATTGCTCGCCGACATAGACTTCTCGAGATGTAGGTGTTTTCACCCAAATTGGCGGTCGAACCTTAATATCGAAAGCTACAGTGTCCTGTTCATTATCTGATGCTCTCGTCCCAATCACCACAATTCGGCCATTATTTTTTGCCTGACCAGATATTTTCATTTCGGGCACCGCAATAGTCTCATTCTGGACCAGTGTTGCACCTTCAACAATTTCAATATGAAAATCATCCCTGGAATTCACACCACCTACAAAAATCTGTACCTCCCAATCCAGACCTACCAGGGCAGAATATTGCGCCTTGGCCGATTGGAGCGTAAATGGGGATAGATTACCCCCACCACTGGGGACAATTGCGTTTGGCAATGATTTCACCAAACTAATGTGGCCAACCCGATCAATAGTCTCGATGAGTTTTTTAACAACTTTTTCATCCTTATAATCTGCTAGCCATCGCTGCCGTACTTTTTCGTTAAAGGCTGGAGAAACTTTTATCTCTGCTGTCACATTATATGGGATTGCTCCAAATTCTCCAAATACAGCCTTGGGGATGCGGGCTGAATACCAACCGACGTTTCCGGACGTCATTAAGATTAAGGGGAAGGTGTGGCTCTCATAAAAAACCGAATCATCCAATAGCACTGGATCGAATCTTACGACTCCCTCTAGTGTTTCTGGATTATAATAGCCAATCAGTTTTACATTGAGAGTCAAACTGTCAATATCATTAACTGGCTCAACCCGGTCTATATTTACCAGCTGCTCAATCTTCTCCCGGGAAATAACTTCAATTATATCCTTTTGCCGCTCTTTATAGTTCTTTACCTCCCCCTCGATGGCAAAAAAACTGATTATTGTTGCGAGGTAGATAACAAAATAGACCTCAACGCCTTTTCTTTTCATCTACGATCAACTCCGCTTTACAAAAGGAGCTGAAAGGATATGTTGAATTTCCTGGCGAATACGCAATGTGACTTGCTCTTCCACTACTTCTTTAATGCCGGTAGCTAGATTCAATATTTGTTCATTATACTGACCCATTTGATGCTCATTCTTAGCTAATTGTTCTAACAATTTCTCGTTTAATAGATTGGTTTTTACTTCATTCTCAACCAACTGAGCTAGGAATTTCTCAACCGATTGATTGGATGATTGTTCATCATTGGATTTTGCAAATCCCTGTTTGAATTCAGAAATTGTCTGGATAAGAATCTCAGTTTGACCATGGCTGGAGTTTTGTTGACCGGCGATTTGACCTAAGGCATTTTTGAATTGTTGTGTTAGATCAGACAATCCCTCAGACAAGGCAGTAATATCTTTATCATAAAGTGCATGAAGTCGATCATTTTGTGCCTGCATCTGTTTAATTTCGGTGGTGACAGACTGAGATAACATTTGTAATTGTATGGCAACTGCTGGCATATCTTGACTCTGGACAGCAAATCCTTCCTTTCGTGCATCGTCCTTGCTGACAGAGTATATCGTTACAGCATAGAGGAGCAAAACCGAAAATTCAACCATGAGAGCTCCGATGGTAATATATTCTACCAAGCCGAACCCTTCGTCGGCCATTTGAAGCAAGGTTCGCATACCAACAACAACAATTAGAATCGCAGCCCCTGTATAAACAAATGCTGTTCTTTTCCCAACTTTTATGGTGTTGCTTTTTTGGGGGGGTGATTCAGGTTTTAGTTCAACTAATTCTTCTATTTGAAGATCATCGGTCTTTTCAACATCCACGGTTCATTCTCCATCAATTTGAGTAATCGTAGGGTTCTTCATCCTTTCAATTTAATGACTTACAAAAATAGTATTAAGCATCACATCATTAAACATTTAATGGATAGATCTAATTACTATTAAAATTCCCCCAACCTTTGTGTCTATAAGTGCTTGAAATATATTCATCGTTATGGATCACGCAATAGATATACATTTAAGACTTCGTGAGTTTGATAATGGATGTCCGAACTTCCTGATTTTTTGATATGGTAATTCTCAGTTTACGGTATATTGACAATTTATTGGTATTTGATGGGGTCTAGCGTTGCAATCATAATCCGTGGGCTAATTTGTGGAAACTATCAAACTACTGTAATTGAGTGAATTTGGGGTACTTCGGACCTGATATCCAAAGCGCTATCATTTTGAGCTTTACTCTATAAGCTTTATAAGGGGGTTCAGAAAAACCTTCCCCAGCAGGTCCCCAAATTTCCACATTCAAAAGTTACCTTATAAACGAATATCTTCTCAAATATTTTGACACAATCACCGTAACCCGCTGGCTATCATTGACTTATTCAGGACTTAAAATCCCTCGCCCTAAACAGGCGTGCCGGTTCGATTCCGGCCCCGGGTACATGCCTACGCTCTTCGAGCTACGGCATGCGGGCTCAACCTGCGCTCCTCTATGGAGGAGCTTCGGTCAGCAAGCCAATCAAACCATTATTACTACAACAATATTAGGGATGTTCGCCGAAGCACAATGTGCGTAGGAGAGCCCTGGGTACACGAGTTCGCTCTGAAAGAGCGAGTGTCTGGCCATCAAAAACCATCCAGACTCACACGGCTAATCTGGCTGAAGCAGCATCACAATTTTGTGCGCTTTGATATATTAATATGATTCGATGATCACTAATTTAACTTCATTCCCAAATCGACTTTTCCATGCGTATTGCAGTCGCTCAACCAAAGGAACAACGTGAAGAATTCATTGAGGACAATAGCCTTTTTCGTATCTGACCTGCATGGCCGAATCTCTTGGTATGATAAATTATTTCAAGCTATAGAATCAGAGAAACCAAAGGTAGTTCTCCTGGGTGGTGATATATTTCCCCATGCCATGTTTTCATCTGCTCAGTATCCTGATTTCATCAAGGATTACCTCCAACCAAAATTCCAAAGCCTGAAGAATTCTCTTAAGGAGCAATATCCAAAAGTCATGCTTATTATGGGGAATGATGATCCCAAAGCTTTGGAAACAGATTTGATAACTGCTGGACTTGATACGCTCTGGGAATATATCCATTATAAGAAAGTGATTTGTTCAAATCACTCCATTGTTGGCTATTCCTATGTACCCCCAACTCCATTTCAGCTGAAGGACTGGGAACGCTATGATGTGTCTCGATTTGTGGATCCAGGGTGTATTTCTCCCGAAGAAGGAATGCATACTACACAGACTGACCCTGATATTCTACGCTATGAGACGATCCAGAAAGATTTAGTGCGGCTTTTTGAATTTGAAGATATGGCCAAAATAGTTTGCCTCTTCCACTCACCCCCATACAAAACAAACCTTGATCGGGCAGCTCTAGATGGTCAAATGGTTGATCATGCCCCACTGGATGTTCATGTAGGTAGTATAGCTATAAAACGTTTTATAGAACAAAAGCAACCAAAGATTACGCTTCATGGCCATATCCATGAATCAGCACGAATTACAGGCCAGTGGCAGGAAAAGATTGGTGAAACTTATGCGTTCAGTGCAGCCTATGAAGGTCCAGAACTAGCTGTTATCAAGTTTGACTTAGACCACCCTGAGCTCGCTGAGCGATTACTTCTTTAAGCTCGAATTGTTTGTGTATCAGTTCCATTCCCCACAAGATGTCCCATCTCCAATGGCAGGGCTGCATCACTTACAGCATTTATCTTCGCAGCAAAACTACTTCGGTTTTCTATATCCTTATCTGTTACCAGATGAATATCCAAAAGCGTACCCGCTTTCACGCCAGAGCATAGGAAATTCATTTCTGAAATTCCTAAACTCCATGCTTTTAGCCATAATAAAAAATCGGACTTCTGTTGGTCAGTTCCTTGAAAATGTATCAAAATATCAATATCGCTCTCAGGACCTGCCGTGGAATTTTTCACACTTCCGAATACGTAAAAGGCTTTTACGCCAAATCTGATTGGATCCAGATAACCGGCTATTTTCTTGACTATATCCATACGCCATTTCCAATGATTGAAAGCGTCAATATTGGTATAGGTGGATTTCTTCCTTCGAACTGGTACATTATTGCTTTGATCTGGCTCAGTAATATGAGCTTCCGCTCTGTTTTGGCTTGAATTCATAAAAACGGACAATTCTTGACCACTAAAGGAGTTATTTACATCAATGACTTTTATAGTATCAGCGAGGGAAGCGTATTCCGGCAGTAGCTGCTTAAGAATATTGCTTGATCCTGAAAAGAAATTATCGTTAAAGACATTTCCATGTTCATCTGGGTATAAGGGCAAATACCGAATGGAAGCCTCAACCAGATCTTGAAAGAAGTGCGTCCCAAACGAAAGATCTGGAACATAACTTCCTTGTTTGCGGGCGACTTCAATGAGCATAGCTGTATTACAAATATCAGAGTAGGTAACATTAACACCCAACCTGATATCACCACGACTACCCCAGCGTCCAGGTCCCATGAGAATAAAGCATCTACGCGGCAGTAGTTGATTTAACTTTCCTATAGCTCGTCCAACATTAAGCAATTCCTCTCTTGATCCAAGCTTACTATAGCTTTCTGGATCAACATAGACAACATGGGTAATGCCTTTAACCAGACCGTTTGAGACGTAACGATTAGCTGAGAATAGAATTTTGTCTTTAGGGATACCTGCAGGTATATCTATGGGCTCATACTCTTCACCATAGCTTTGAGGTCGACATTGCAACAAGTACAGATCATCACCGTCAGAGGCGAACTCAATATCAACTGGCACTCCCAATATTTCTTCTAGAACAGTAAGAATAGCATGCATCTGCTCAATAAAGTGAGTCTGTTTCTTGAGCACATCAAAAGTAACGACCAAATTTGATTCTTCAAGGTTATCAAGTAAGGGCATGATCTTTCTGAATCTATCGTTGTCCAGAATGGACATTACTTCGGTAATATTCGGATATTCCGATGCGATCTCACTCATCATCTTACGCAGTTCAATCGTTTCGAATGAATTGGTTGTTAGATTGATGACATCTATGGCTTTAGGGGAATATCTAATTTGCTCATCAAGAGTAGCATTAACGGATAATTTCGGTTGCCCAGGCGCTATCAATGCAGGATAATCGTCCCCTACTCGATCGACAGCTCCGGTTCCTAATCCTGGCACAAGACGAATCAATCCATCCTCCGGTTTAATTCGGGGAGACCATAGAAAGTCATTTTTACTCAATGCAACTCCCGCGTAAGCTGGGAAGTAATACTGGCCTACTTTTTTACCAACAACCTCCTGAATCATAATTCCCATCTCTTCATGGAAATCAAGCAAGTTTCTCTCAGCACGATATTTTATTGGATCGGGTCCAAACATTGAAGCATAAACTTCTGCGATAGCATCGATCAAAGCGATTAACCGCTCCTGCTTAGTGCCTTGATTTGCAATAAACACGCTACGATATTTTCCGGCAAAGGCAGCACCAAGCCCATCCTCTAACAAACTGGAACTTCTGACGATGAGAGGACTATCGCCAAAATCATCCAGGGCTAAAGCTAAACCCCTGACAATCTCAGGAGGGAGATGTGAATTCTTAAACACCTGAATCACGTGGGGGTATTCAAACTGAATCTGGGCAATCTCTTTATACTTCTGGTCAAATACTTCTTCCAGGTTGTTGTATACTAGGAAACTTCTACTCCCATCAGATGTAATATACCAGGTTTTGGGTGTCTTAATATTTTCTAATAGATCTTTATACTTAGGAGAGGCCTTTAATATTTTATCAGCCAAAGCAACGCCAGCGCTTTTACCACCGAGTTTCCCACTGCCTTTTGCAGGGGTTATTACACGATTCAAAAGCTCATAAAAATCGTTTACATTGAAATAGTTCTTCGCCACGTTGATGAAATGGGTTTGATCAGAAAGCAGTCTTCTGACTAATGATACTTGAAAAGCCTTCTGGCGAGGAAGGGACAGCTCAGTACCACTGGGATCTAGATGATGGTACCGTCCTATGGCATCTGAGATATCATTTAAACTGCTTTTAGAATCTCCCAGAACATTTACCAGAAATGAGGATTTTTCTTCCCTTATCCATTTTTGGATAGCTTGAAGTGCGTTGTTTTTTCCAAGTGTGTCAACAGCTATCTGAAATACTCTTTCACTTATGGGGAGAAGATCCTGTACCTGGACCCTTTTCCTGGGCTGATTCAGATTTTCTACAAGACCAGTGTCATCTTCTTTATAGGTCGGACTGAAATGTTCTAACAGCTCTTTGGCCTCTTCACTACCCCCAAGGAAGAGAAAGTTAGTCATTTTTCTAGATAGACGTTCTAATAAGGGTGAATCCGTATTCCTGAGGAGTTCAAGTATGGTAACCCATTCATCATCGTGCTTCTCAACATCACCTTTTCTATCGAACAGGTTCTTTAATAAACGATGCTGTAGAGCAATTTTAATGTGTCGTGCTATTGAATGAATTAAATCCTGTTCTTCTTTTAGGAAAGGGCCTTGAACCTCGTTGGGACGCTCTTCGATATAACTAATATCAACGGAGCCGACTTTTTCGTCTTGGATAATGATATCAGCTTGAAGTCCCCAGTTAGACTCAACACACTTTCTACTGCAATACTCTTGATCTTCAAATGTAATTCTAGCCTGACAAATATCAGGATATTGCCATCCACTGGGAATAATATGGACAATTTGGTTCAATAATTCATCTATGCTGGAGTCTTGCTGGTTAAGAATTTCATCTATCTCATAGATGCAACGCAGTTCTTTTTCACGCTCCCTTAACTCTTGGAGTAATAATGCTGAGCGACTTTTCTTCTTCATATTCATTTTATTATTATACCCCGGCCACTACGACCATCCACCTTGACTGTTAAGGGTTTAACCAGCTTAACATGCTTAATATAATCAGTCTCAGATACGCATGCTTGTTTATCTAACCATTCCCAATCAAGACCATGATCATCAGAATGTCTGAGAGAGAAATAACTTACCCCAAAACTGGTGATATTGTGGAAAAAGTGAGACCCTTGGCTAAACTCTTTATCCATCTCAGGTAAAGTTGATTCAACAATTATTTTGGCCTGAGATATTTGTCCCCAGGTTACTGGAGTTCCCAACCAGGGATCTGAACTACCCCAGCGGCCAAAACCTATTAAAAGATAGTCTATTCCGTTCTCAATGGCTGTGACATTAACCGCTTCTATCTCACGGGCGATCTGAGGCGTGTGCTTTGCGTCAAAGGTTTGGGGCTTCACAAACACAATATGCTCAATATTACTATTTTCACCATTTCCCAGAACCCGTTCTGAGGCGAGCAGGATATCTTTACCTGTAAATTCATCATCCTGAATGTCTATTTCATCAGCTAGTGCTAATAAGGGTCTGACCTGAAGTAATCCAAACCGTGTTGGGTTAAGGGTTATGGCAAATTCAATTTCCACTGGTGAATTCAAAGCGTCTACGCAGATTTCCACTATGTTTTTTAACAAATCATTTAGCGGGAATTGATTGTAAACAAGGATTGGAGCAAAAGTGACCATTCGCGGACCAATCTCGCCCAGTCCTACATTGATCCGATCATTTCGTGGGTCATAGGTAGATGCAACAGATTTTAGCGTATCATCATATTCAGCCTCTCTCAATCCACATTGGATCAAGTACTCAGATTCACTGATGGGATTGTACGCAGGAGGAGAACCTAAATTCACACTCCAGAACTTATTCTGAGTTTGCTTAAGCCATTCGCTCACATCCAGAAATGGAGGATTTGCTCTGGGTGACTTTGGTGTAAACCACCAGGATGGATCTCCATCCACAATAGTCTTGCCTAGACCCAGGGCAAGATTGACAATACCATCTTCCGGTTTTGAATGGCTGGGAGGATAATAATTAAAGGATCTGGCCACACCAGAAATATCCGGATAATATCTATCAAAATGGGGCTTACCCACGACCTCTTGTATAATCACTGCCATCTTTTCATCAAGGAGGTCTTTGCTAATTGCTTTGCGATAATCTTTGGCTGCCTTGAAGAAGGTGGATGCGTAGACAAACTTGATGGCCTCAGTGAGCTTCCGAAAGCGAACATCTGTATCGCTTTCATTATTGGGGATCATTTTTGTTGCATAGATACCCGCAAAGGGCGCATCAAGCGCATCTTCAAGAATACTCGAAGACCGCACTGCCAATGGGTAATGAATTTGATCAATGATTGACTTGAGGTCACCCAGTATCCCAAAAGGAAGATCAAAGTTTTGAAAAGTATGAGCTATCCGATCATCTGGTTGCTCCAAAAGCATTTCGGGGCTGACTCGGTTCTCCTGCATAAAACTGTCAAATACATCTGAGAGGATGACTGCCAAAGACGGAATATTGAATTCAATCTCTTTGAATTGCCCTGCATCAAAGGAATTGGCAAGGTGTTTACTAATTCCAAACAGCCCCTGTGCTTTACCTCCCAGGGCTCCAGAACCTATAACAGATGGCTTCTTCTGATCAGAGAAAAGCTTAAGAGAAAATGTTTCTAATTCATTCTCCAAAGGTGCGTTTCCCGATTCTGTCATTTTGGACCACCTTCCTTTTAGGGCGCCCTTTAAATCCACCCACGATCTTTAGATGCCTGAACGACTCGTCCAATTGCAATGACATAGGCAGCATCTCGCATATATAATTTCTTATTTTTGGATAGCTTACTTACAGCAATATAGGAAGTGGTCATCTTTGCATCCAGCTTACTCAACACCTCATCACGCGGCCAATAATAGTTCATATTATTCTGAACCTGTTCGAAGTAGCTGCAAGTCACACCACCGGCATTAGCAATGAGGTCAGGGATAATTTGAATGCCGCGGTTCTTAATAATTACATCGGCTCCGGGTTCAGTTGGACCATTGGCACCTTCAGCAATTATTTTTACTTGATTACTGATACTCTCTACGTTGTCTTTGGTTATCTGATTCTCCATCGCAGCCGGAATTAAGATATCTACATCCTGTTTTAGCCAGTCATCCCCTGCCAGAACTTCGTAACCAATATCTTGTGCTTTCTGCTTATCGATTCCACCAAAAGAATTGGTAATACCTTGTAGTGCCTCAAGGTCTATCCCATCTTTTTTCCTAAAGGAGTATGACTTTTGATCCTCTTGATCCCAGCTTGAGACACAAATCGTCTTGCCACCTAATTGATGGTACAATTCTATAGCATATTGAGAGACATTGCCAAATCCTTGAATACTGGCAGTAGTGTCCATCGGTCTGATATTCATTTCCTTGAGCATTTCACGTAAAGTAATGACCACACCATACCCGGTGGCTTCTTTACGTCCCAAAGATCCACCAACACCTATAGGTTTTCCGGTAATAAAGCCAGGATAACGACCGCCGAAAATCGTCTCATATTCATCCAGCATCCACAACATATGCTGAGCATTGGTCATTACATCTGGTGCTGGAATATCCGTAACTGGTCCAAGATTTCGAGCTATCTGCCGTACCCATCCACGACATATTTGCTCTTGTTCATGCAAACTCAAATTGTGTGGATCACAGATGACCCCACCTTTACTCCCACCAAGTGGGATATCCACTGCAGCAGTTTTCCATGTCATCCACATCGAAAGCGCTCTAACCGTGTCAATGGTCTCCATGGGATGAAATCGGACACCTCCCTTACCTGGACCACGGGCATCATTGTGCTGAACGCGGAAGCCCCTGAATATCTTCATGTTTCCATCATCCATGCGGATTGGGATGTTGAAGTGGTATTCTCTCATAGGAGTTCTGAGTAAATCCCTGGAAGCCTGATCCAAATCGAGCATTTCAGCGATATTATCAAACTGAGATTGAGCCATTCCAAAAGCGTTAAAAGAGGGGCTGCTCATAATTATATGCCTTTATATTCTTTGCCGGAGAGGTTGCATGGGGTCTCCGACGTATGGTTTATCAACTCACAAATATCAACAACTCTGATTTAGCAAATTTCAGTCCAATTGTATATACTTTCACGTATTACTGTAACTAAACCATTTTTAGCATATATTGGCATTTATACTGTCTGTGCAGAAATACGACACTATAGATTTTTTTTACAGTCGCAGTCCGTAGGACATAGATTGGCTGGTTTACTCATCGCCGTTCGTAGAATGCAGATGAGCCCCTAGTACCATTCTAACAGCTTGATCCACAGCCACTTTCAATTATCACCTAAATTTACTTTATGGATCTATTTGCCGTGCAATCCATATGATTTGCACATCATATTTAATGAACCACTATCATTTTTGCATGTAAAGTGCCCATGTTTTGGATCTTAGGATGGTGGCTTTGAGCATAGATATTCCTACAAGTCCCTTGGTGTTCTATTTGTAGACAAGGAAAGCCCCAGCAATCTCTTAAAACATGAACCGCAATCCAACACGCCAACGAACATCCTTTTCCAAGCTGGTAATAGGAATTTTTTGCCAAATCGGTGCCTGGATGAGTGACTCAAGAATCATAGAACTATAGGTGTACTTAAATCCTGGTGATAAAAAGACCACTGATTCTGCATCGTCCATCTCGACTGCAGTAGGCCGATCCCTTCGATTTACTAGAAAATTGAATTCCAAGACCGGTGCCAGCGCCATGTTTTTTAATCCTCCTACTGGAAGCTGTCTCGCCACCGCACCATCCAGGGAGTATTCCCATCCCCTGGTCATTTCGACCTGTTGGAAAAGGATATCCTGTACCCTATAGGTTGTGCTTCCATCAAATGCCCAGGTACCTCTCCTTAAGGACAAGTAGAGCCCGGGTGCAAATGACCAATAGTCATCAGAAAAACCGTCCTCGCCAGTGGGCAAAGTCAGTTTTGCCGTGGCAGCAATACCAAGTGTTTGGTATCTGGTGTTGGTTCTATGTATAAGATACTTGACAAGCAGATTGAAATCTGCGAGACCAGTGCTATTGTTCACAACCCCCATCATGGTCATCTCTTTATTCAACCAACCTTGCATTCCAATTATGGTAACATTTGGCCTGAGACCATAGGCAGCCATAAAAACGTTGGCCTGTAATTTCATTTGACGTGTTGGAGTCGATGGCTGGGATGTGGCACCCATCTGGCGTGACTGAACGCGAATCATCCACCTGTTCTCAGCTGGGGTTAAACCTGCGTCGACACTGATGCCTGCGGCTGAGCTCTCCCCTGCCAGAATTAGGATACCTAACAATAGCCAGTTAAAGGAGTGTTGCTTCATTTTATTGAAGATTGACATTACTGCAACCGTTCCCCAGGGGTGAAGTTAGCCCGCTTCATACCCTCATGAATATTTGCATCAGACACTTCAACGCCCACTTCAACCAATACCATTACTTGCTGAGAGGTCCAGTCCGCCCTGGATTCTACAACACCTTCAAGTGCATTCAACTGCTTCTCAAGCCCACCATGGCACCCAGGGCAATCCATTCCGAATACTTCATATACTCGAATTTCACCACGACCTGCCCAATCTTCAGGGAGTGCGGATTCAGGTTTACTACCGCATGACATTAGAAGGGTAGCTGCAATAACAAGGGTCGCTATTAGCTTATAATTATTCATTTCAATTTCTTTCTATATTTTTTTAGTTTTGAACTCACAATAATATGGCTCTCCATGGGTCTAAACTATTACCCCCGCGAGCATAACCTTCCCTGATGAGAGACTTTGACCTTAGACACTTCCTGTAGAGGAGTACAAACTCCCTGCATGAAGTCCCACAAATTGTTTGGATTTTAAATGATTAAGGGATGAGCATGATGGATCCGATGAACTGGATCAGGTAAAGCATCCTCTTGGAAGAAGGAAAATTGTGTCTGGTTTATAACCTTATCAATATGTGGAGGAAGAAACCCCATTGGCCCGCGATAAGAGAAGTCTCGCGTAAATATGAATAATTGAGCACTGACAATATCAGGGGTACAGCAAGCATCGTATTCTGCCAAGGAGCAACAATCCTCACAATCTGAGACCTCATATCCATCAAAATGACCATTTACACTCATAGGTGATGACTCAGTCAGGCAATCCTCACAATCCAGAATGCTTGAGTCAAGTGGTTGGAATATGACCAGCAGAGAGATACTAAGATTAAGGAGCCTTTTCATATTATCAATCTAAAACGAACAAACCTGATTGGAAGCAATGATTCCGAATGGATATACACCTCAGATGATGTACATGAATGTTACTCAAAAAGATGTCTCATAAATAAAGTGCGATTTTACAGGTTCATAAACCTTGGTTTTTGAACCTGGTCAATAAGGGGAAAAAAGAAGCCAGGGATATCATCCAGAGCTTTCAATCTTACCACACCAGCTGATTTATTTATCAACTACAATATTAGACAGGTAATCCCACAGAATCGCTTCGGACCTACTATAATCATCTCCGTTGCGAGACGTCACAGCCATTACCATGTCATAATACGGATCAATCCAGAGTATCTGTCCACCGAAACCAGCAGCATAATAGATATCTGATTTATTTAGCAGACCTGATACCACCATTCTGTTTGAATAGCTCCACCAGTGGTAACCATAATTTGTCCAGATATTCATTGCACTCAAACTATCAGTTGAAATATTCACCCATTCTGTAGGAATCACTTGAAGTGAATCCAGAGAACCCTGATCCAGGAAAAGTTGTCCGAATTTTGCCATGTCTAAGGCTGTGAGCCTAAGGCCAAATCCACCATTGCTGACAGATTCGTTCATTGCTGACCAGGACCATTCCATAATTTCCAAATGATTGAATAAGTTTTCAGCTGCAAAATCACTGGCTGACTGGCCCGTGCATTTAGTAAGAATTATTGACAGCAACTGGCTGAGACCTGTGTTGTAATTGGTTTTTGTTCCAGGTTGGGCGATAACGGGTCGATCCAGGACAAATTGTATTTTATCTTCAGCTTGATTCCATAAGTTGTAAATATTAGCGTTATCGGAGTAAGGCAAATCCAATTCATTCCATTCAAAACCTGCTGACATCCCCAGCAAATGTCTAATTGTAATCTGTTCTTTCCACGCATTCATATTTTGGATATCATCGTATTCCTTGAAGTAGTTCAACATGGGTTCATCCAGTGATTCAATTTGTCCTTGAGAGAGGGCTATCCCGAACAGAGCTGATAAGACGCTTTTTGTCACAGAATACATTGTCTGCTGCTCAGATTGGGAAGCGCCGTTGAAATATTCCTCCAGGACAAGCTGATTGTTGCGCATGATAACAAGACTCTTGATCTGGCCATAGGTGCCGGCATCAATATCATCCACCAGCCATTCCAATGCCTTCCCGTTTAAACCCTGGACTTCAGCGGAGGGGTAGTTGGATTGATGATCGTCAAATGATTCAGTGCATGAGCTGATAAATGCGGCAAGGATCAATCCTGAAAAAATGAGGGTATAAGTCTTAGCAGATGCTCTGAAACACATATTTTTGGGACTGGTAATCACAATAGATCCCATTTAATTCCGAATGATGGCAGCAAACCCAACCAATTATTTGTTTCATAGCGCTGGATGGAGATTTCGGGTTCATCCGAGCCGTCAGGTTCTGAAACTATGACACCATTATATAAATATTTTCGAGGGTTATAAGTGTTCAAAACATTCCTGATTTCGATAAAACCTGTTAATCGGCCATGTTTAGTTTGGAATGAACGATTAATCCGCAGGTCTGCTCGATTATAAGCCGGAAACCTCTCGGTATATAATGGTCCGGGACCTAATCGCCAATCCCAGCTGCCATTCCCAGATAAATGGAGATCAATCACTTCGGGTAAGGTATATGGCCAGCCTGTGTGATATTGCCAGGCCAAATTGAAACGCCACTTGACATTTGGTGTCCATGATAAATCACAGTAGACAGTATGCAGTTGATCATTGAAGCGGGGTATCCAATGACCTTCGATTCTTTCACGGGTTTTTGAGAGTGTATAGCTAAACCAGTAGTTAAAAGCATGGCCATTTTCACGGCTCAAATAGAACTCAAGTCCAAGGGCTTCTCCACCCTCTGGTTCCAGGCGAACACGATCTTCATCTACCATGGGAATGGGTCTTAAGGTACTCTCTCCCCAGGTAATATAATGAGGGCGTAATCCAGTTAGTACTTTCTGGTATGCCTCTACTCTTAGCAGGTTGCCTCCTGATAATTCATGTTCAAAACCGATTACCCGGTGTTCTGATCTTTCAGCGGGGTAAAACTCAGAATCACCATATAGACCAAGACCTTGTGTAAGACTTTGAGTTTGATAATAATACCCCCAGCCCAGGCGAATTGACGAATTGCCAGCTAGATTATAAACGAGATTGATCCGGGGACTCCAGTTACTATCGTTGGTCCAGTTGCTTTGATCATATCTCAGACCAATTTCCACAGCAACCGGATCCCCAAGACGAAAACGATCTGCCAGATATCCGCTAAATTCAATTCCATTTCTCAGACTATATCTGGATTCAATGTTATAACCACTGGTAAAATATGTATCCAAAAGCCCCTTGATAACCCAGTCGCGGTGATAGTAGTTGATATGCGAGCTATAGTTCTTTGCATCATACCCACACCTCAGAAGATGATTATCAGAAACGTTTAAGGTCCAATCCTGTTTCAGGCCAAAGAAATGGAGAACTCTTTGATCCATAACATTTAGAACTGAATCCCTCTCATCTTTGTCATCTGTGTTGGTCGCATTCATGAATAGTTTATCCCCGTAGCCCCCGCTGGATACCAATGTTCTGGATTTCAGATCACTATTCCATTGACTTAATAGTGTCAGCCAGGTATAGCTGTTGTCGTTGCGAGTCTTGAATTCAAGGGGATCAATAACGCCATCCCATCGATCGAATGCCATAAGAATGTGTGCTGACAAACTATGCCTGGGATTGAGACTATAATGAAGCTTACCCAGAATGTCATAGTAAACAGGAGCATCTACATCTTGATCTATCCCCTGGAGCAACAGATCAATGTATCCCCTGCGAGCGACAAGTGTCCATTGACCTCGACCTTGAGCGAAACTGTTTTCAGAAATAAAGCGGGTGTTCAGGAAGCTGATTGCTATAGAAGTACGCTTCCGATGGGGCTGAGTCGTGATGGTTTTCAAACTGAATACTCCGCTAAGCCGGTTACCATAATCAGCCGGGAAAGCACCGGTCATCATTTCGATTCCACGGATTGCTTCCACATCAATAAAGCTCAAAAATCCATCCTGTATCTTCAGGTGGAATGGATTAAATATTTCCATGCCATCAATTAGGACAAGGGTTTCATTCTGTTGGCCACCCCGGATGTAAAAACCAGCTGCGATGTCGTTACTGGAGATTCCTGGTAAACGAGAAATGGCTCGATATATATCTTCACCCAATTGTGGAAAACTGTGGATTTCTTCAGCTGAGAGGCTATGTCTGCTGCTAGGGATTTTCTCAAGCATTGAGAAATGTCCTGGTGAGACTACGATCTCATCAAGTGAAATAACATTTTGCTCCAACACAAATTCTATCTCGATATATGAATCGCCATCTGAAACGATTCCGCTGATTTGAGCAGGCTCATAACCCATCATAGTGGCCACAACTTTATGCCTACCTGGTTGAACTTGAGTGATCTCAAATCGACCAGCCTGATTGGTCACTGCACCCAAATAAGTATCTGATAGTATGAGATTCACTCCTGGAAGGGGATCACCAGTTTTACTATCAGTTACAATCCCCTGGATCGATCCAGATGTGAAGCCAGGGACTGGAGTTAACAGTTCAGGTAACTTTTCCGGTATGATATTGGTGGCTTGAAGTGTTTGAGCTTCTACATGCCCGGTCAAATTGGCACTGATTAGGAAAACGACAGCAACAGATATATTTAAGTTTAAATACATGATAGGTGGTGTTTCATTGACGCATTTTCAATCCTGATCACCAAGCTATGGTTCAGGTCGAGTATATCGATTGGATAAATTTAGTTTTATATATCAAATCCGCGGTTGTGTTTCGTTGAGTGGAAAAATGATACGAATAAGGGTTGAATTGCCCTGTAACTGGTAACCACCACTCCAAGAGTTCGTGTTAATCTCTTTAGGCTTTTACTCCACGAATAATTCTTTCATTGTGTTAACAATTCCATGGCATGTTCAAGCTGGTTGTCAATACCAAGTTGCGCTCCCTGATCATCTTGAGTAATTCGGGTGTCAGGTGGAATACCATTCCATTCAATTGGTACGCCATCGTATCTAGATGTACTGGTTGTCGGGACAATAATCAATTTGCCACTGGGGAGATAGTATTCCTTACTCAGTAGAGTCCCGTCAAACCCACTATTCCCACCCCCTGCCGTAGTGTCTCCAACAAGTGTAACATTGGGTAGCTGCTTCATAACTTCTGAAAAGAGTTCTCCCATGCTGAAAGTAGCTCCATTAATTAGCAGGACCACTGCATTGGTATACCTGTATTTGGAATAATCCGGTTCAAGCGGAGGGTCATCATAAGGAACACCCCCTCTCAGTGAACCCTGGAGAAATTCTAGAGGTGATTCAATGAATCTGCTGGTGATAATTCTCATATTGTCCGTCTCGCCACCATCATTATTGCGGACATCAATGATGAGACCGCCTGTGTCTTTAACATGATCCATCACATCGTCTAAATCTTCCATGAGATAGTCATAATCGAAGGTCGAGAGGTAAATGTATCCAATATTCCCAGGTAAGATACAGTATTCCATTTTTTCACGACCTGCAAGAATGAGCTCTTCATCAACATATCCTCTTATAAGCTCCGGGCTATAAGTGTGTCTGTCTCTCATCATTCTATATGATTTATATGGATAGACCAAACCACCCCCATCTGTCTGGAAATAGATATGCGGATCTTTAAGTTCCTTAAGCAAATCATTGAGTATCTGGTAAATTTCGTCACCCCTTGCTAACTCAGCTTCAGGTCTGAACTTTTGGTAAACTGAATCCCAATCAATACCTTTCTCTTCAAGCAGTGGATAAAACTCATCTACGCGTTGCCAGGCAGATTCGAAATCAGCTACATTCCCATTTGATTCAGCTGGTTTTACAATGAAACCTTCGCAAGCAACCACTAGGAGAATGAGAAACGCTAATAATATGGGGAGTACAGGTTTTATTTTCGAAAACTCCTTAGAAATTATACTTCAGGTCAACTGTGACATTGTCACTGGCAGAAAGGATAGGTCCCACTCCTGAAGTCTTAGAAATTGAAATTTGTAGACGAACCTGGCTGAAATATTTTCTGATACCTCATACAGAAGTCCAACATTAGTTGTCACTTTTAAGGCAGAAAGTGGATGAAGAATCCCCAGTGGTTCCTCATCACTTCCAGTAAAATCCACCATTCTTAACCCCACTGAGACTAAACTGACCCTTACTCCACCAACTACCCAAAGTTTATCAGCAATGGGGTAATAATGCATAGAATTCGCAGCTAATGAAAACATACTGAAGAACGAGAAAGAAGCATTTAATCCGTTACCAGCTACTTTTTGATCAAAAAATATGGTGTAAAATTCAAGTGATGGGCCAAGATAGGTGAGTAATTTTGGAAAAGCTTTAAGAATCCTGTTATTCCGATGGAACTTATCGAAAAACAATGAGAATTCAGTGATATCAGCTCTCATATTATAATTCATAATGTCTGATGAATGACGATGGTGCAGGCCGAGGGCATAGCCGTCACTATTGTCAGTCTGTGACCATGTGACGCTGAAATAAGGAATTTTGCCAGAGTAGGAGGATAAAAATAATCAGAATTCTGATTAAATGAATAAGCTGGGGTTACCAGGGAGAAACACACCGCATGAGATAAGTATTTATTAAGCAAAATAATCCTCCGAATATCAGTCAACTGATGTAGACAAGTTAATATATAGTGGCGTATCAAATCTGTTTTTAATATTCGCTAAAAGATCAAATAGGAAGTTAACTGGTTATGGAAATCAACCTCGTCATTATTAGATATTTAGAATTTAAGATTGAAGATTAATGGTGATCTTCCAGTGATTCTCACCAAGTCATCACCACCTGGTGGACTGTACACTAGAATTCACATATCAGCATCGATGTGCCTATCCTCCATCATGGCTCTAATAGTGAAGAAGAATTAATGTCAAAGGGATTCTATTCAAGCTCCATAGTGAGAAACAATTGCATCACCTGAGTGTTCGACTAAACTATGAGCCTTATGCAGACAGCATCCATTTCGAGAAACACAACCATATTGAGGAAAACCATTTTCCCGCTGCTTTTTATGTTTCTCTCATTCGGTGATTGGCACCTCCATGCTGAATCAGCTCATCCTTGCGATACAACCCACTCAGCTGTGGACACAGATATGAAATGGCACCCACATGGAACCTGTGAAGAGACAGAAACGAATGTCAGTCATGATGACCTGAGCGGGCTGCTCTTAGCCTCAAAGTATGATCAGATGGATGTTTGTGAACCAGCAAATGCAATTCACTCTTCTCCGAATAATTTGATCCATTTGGAAAATGGTCATGATTGCCGTACTCCCCTGTTCTTTCATACTCGGCTGAGTCTTTCCACTGTTATGCTCATTTAGAACCAATCCTCTATACACTTAATCAACTAGAAATTTAACCCCTCTACATAAGGAGGGATAAGATGTACAAACGTATAATCTTATTCACGATAGCTATTTCTATCGTCTATTCGCAACAGGAACTCAGTTTCCAGGATGCATTTCAACGGAGACTTGAAGTAGATAGTGGTCTTCAGGCATTAGGTCACCAACGAATTGGCTTGAATCTAAGTAAAGAACTATCTCAGGCCTTGGCCCCAACTGAATTTGAATCTGTCTTTGAAAATTTTGGACAAGACGAGATCGAATTCTCAGCAAAGCAGGTCTTTGAAGCACCATCCATAAGAAGAAATCGGCTATCCTTGATTGATGCAGAGGTGGGGCTCATCGAAAATGACACTCGTACCTATCAAGATGAGATTCACTATCAGATCAGCATGTATTTCCTTGAAGCAGTGCATTGGAACAAACGTATCGCATTGGCTGAAGAGCGGCTTGTTCTTATGGAGCAAACACTAGACTGGCAAAATCATCAATTCGATGAAGGTGCTCTCTCAGAATCGGAACTCATAAGAAGTCGACTGGAGATTGCTCGACTCGAAGCTGACCTGTCGCAGATCAAAACATCCACTGAGCGGTTCACCATGGAACTGAGCACCTATCTGGATACTGCACTTACACCATTGGTTCTTCCCACAGTGCTGCCTGATCCACCAACAAAGCGTGTAATTGAAGAGGCCTGGGAGCAACGCTCAGCATCTCCAAGAATCCGCGAAAAGCAAGCCCATATCAACACCTTGAAGGCGATGAAAGCAGCATCCGAAACACCCCTGGTCAGTTCCTATGCCATTTCAGCGGGTATGAAGATTCTACCTGAGCTCAATCAACGCATCCCAATGATGGGTATATCAATTGAGTCACCTTTGTTTACGAAGCGGAGGGTTTCTGTAAAACTCCGTGAACATGAACTGCGTGCCGGCATGAATGAACTTGATAACCTCTCCTCCCAACTTGAAATCGCCAGAGAAAGATGGATAAGCAGGTGGCTAATCACTGAACAGCGGTTGTCAAGTCTAAGGGCATCTCTCATCCCTGAGGCAAGCCAGTTGTATAAGCGAATTGAGACAGAGTATAGAGCGGGAGCACGACCCTACCTGGAGGTATTGGATGCACAATCTCTCCTTACTGATCTTCAAGAAAATGCCATGACACTTGAAATGGAGCAAGGTTCACTCCTTTTTGAATTAAGCCTAACACTGGGAATTAAGATCTATGAATTCTAATAAATATTACCTCATCCTTTCTTTCATACTCATTTCTACTCTATTGCTGGAGTGCAAGGGAGATATTGAGGAACATGATGACCATTCCGTTCACATAGAGACTACACTTGATAGCGTTCCATCCGAATCTCATGATGAGCATGAAGATGAAATAATGGTTGAACTTTCCGCTCCCGAGATTGAGAAGGCTGGCATCACGTTCATAGATGTTGTCACTGGTAAGATACCAGGAACCAGAAGGCTGTACGGCGAGATCCGTTTAAACGAAGACCAGGTGATCCATAAATATCCCAAGTACCCAGGTATTGTTCGAAATGTTCGCGGAAATATTGGTGACAGAGTTTTGGAAGGGGATACCCTGGCTCTCATCTTCAATACAAATACGCTAAGCATTTACCCCGTAATCGCAGCTCAATCTGGTGAAGTTCTGGAGAAACATGCAGTTGTTGGAGAATTTACAGATGGGTCAGAGCCACTCATGATTATAGGAGACCTTCGTACAGTATGGGTTGATCTACACGCCTTCGAAAAGGATATGCCACTCCTCAAAAAAGGTCAGGTACTTACTCTAAAATCAATCGATGGCGATGAGCAAATCCAAACGACCATTCGATATATAAAACCGGTCATGGATTCTATCACACGGACAAATATTGTGCGCTGTATTCTCAGAAATACATCTGGTACCTGGAACCCAGGTAGACTTGTTTATGCTGAAGCGGCTTACGATCATGATGGAGAAGAGGTGCTGGTTGTTCCAGAAAGTTGTATTCAAACCTATGAATCAGAGCATGTTGTCTTTATGCCAGTGTCTGATACTGAGTTTGAGGTTGTCAGTGTTGAGGTGGGTCAACGAGGCGGGGGTTTGATCGACATCCAAAGCGGACTGAAGATAGGTGATCGGATTGTATCCACTGGGTCATTCTTCCTGAAGTCTGAATTGGTGACTTCCTCCCTGTCCGGTCACGCTGGCCATGGGCATTAGGGGATAACTCATGCAATTTCTGATGAAACAGAATGTACTCATTTTCCTTTTAATTGGTCTCATCCTGGGATTTGGGATATGGGAGTACACCCATTTGCCCAAAGATGCTTTTCCTGATATCTCCCCCGTGATGGTACCAATCTTCGCTGAGGGACATGGAATGGCGCCGGAAGAAATCGAACGTCTTATCACATACCCTATTGAAAGTTCAATGAATGGGCTACCTGGCGTGACCCTGGTTAAATCTACTTCAGCTTTTGGAATGGCTGTCATTTATGTCTATTTCTCTGATGATACAGATATCTATTTCGCCCGCCAGTTGGTAAATCAAAGACTGAACTCCGCCATGGAAGATCTTCCTGACCTTGAAGAAGCGCCAACATTAGGTCCCATTAGCTCGGGTTTAGGCGAGGTATTCATGTATTACCTCACGCTTGATGAAGGCTTAGCCCATCTCGAAGGGAAAGATCCAGGGGCATACCTGCGCGAGATCAACGATTGGCAGGTCAAGTACCAACTCCAAACCGTACCCGGAGTCACTGAGATTCTCTCAATGGGTGGGCATGTCCTCCAGTACCAGGTTAAGCTTAATCCACTGAATATGCTTGAATATGATATTTCAATAGATGACGTTGTCTCAGCAATTAGAGATAACAATCGGAATGTTGGTGGGCAGTTTCTTGTTGTTGGATCTGAGGAATATCTGATCCGCGGCGTAGGGTTACTGGAAGAACTTGAACAGATCGGCTCAATCCCATTGAAGGTCGAGAACAGTGTCCCAATTACGCTTGAGCACATTGCCGAAGTAGGATATGGAAACGAAACCCGTCGTGGTGTTGTCAGTATGGATGGCAGGCAAGAAGTAGTAGCAGGCATTGTCATCAAACTACTGGGGCAGAACTCCTCTGAAGTTATCGATGCATTGAAGGCGAAGTTGCCCGAGGTACAAAATGCCTTACCACAAGGGGTGCGGCTCATACCCTATTATGATCAATCCGAGTTGGTATCAAAGGCTACTGGAACGGTCATCAGTGCCCTGTTTCAAGCCGGCATCCTGGTTAACCTGATCCTGCTCCTCTTTCTCTGGAATTTCAGAACTGCGATTATCGTCGGTTTCAGTCTTCCCATTAGCGCCTTAGTCGGTGTCATTCTAATGGGTTGGCAGGGAATCTCCGCCAACCTCATGTCCTTTGGTGGTATCGCCATCGCCATCGGAATGCTCGGCGATGGATCCATTGTTGTGGTTGAGAGCATCTATCGGAAATTGCAATCCCTTGATACATCGGATAACGATAAACGCATCGGAGCAATCATTGAAGCCGTGAATGAGGTCCGTAAACCCATTCTGTTTTCAGTAGCGATTATCATCATGGTGTTTCTCCCCATATTCTCCCTCCAGGGTATCGAAGGAAAACTCTTTAGACCACTGGCTATCACCATCGTCTTCGCCTTGATCGGATCTCTCATTGCTGCCCTGGTTATTTCGCCGGTGTTATCGAGTATGATCATACGGAAGACTCGGCTAGTAGAGCCACGGTTCATGTCAGTGCTACGCAAGGGGTACAAAGCGCTACTCCTTACACTGACCAAAAGGAGTTGGATGATTGTCATCCCAGCAATTCTGCTTCTTTTTATCAGCCTTATGTTGGTTCCACGGTTAGGTACAGAATTCGTCCCCACGCTTGAAGAAGGCGCCATACAGGTAATTATTACCTCTGCTCCGTCTACGAGTCTTGAAACAATGACTGAACTTATCCAGCTCATGGAACGAGATGTTGTTCAATTTGACGAGGTGGAACATGCTATTACGAAGATTGGGCGTCCAGAGGCAGGTAGTCACCCCCATCCGGTCAACTTTGCTTCCATGCAGATCACATTGAAACCACAGGATCAGTGGACTCACAACAGTAAGGAAGATTTGGTCAATGGATTGGCGCAACAACTTGGCGAATATCCTGGAATTCAACTGAACTTTACCCAGCCCATTCAGAATCTATTCGACGAGTTGCTTTCTGGAGTACGCACCCAACTTGCAATAAAGATATACGGCGAGAATATTGATACTTTGCGTCGTTACGCAGAACTCACAGGGCAAGCTGTCTCTGGTATATCAGGTTTAGTAGATCTTGGGATTGAACAAAGCTGGGGACAACCGCAATATCGCATCACCCCAAACCGTGAAACCAGTAAGCGCTACGGTATCACTGTGAATCAGATCATGGAAGCTATCGAATTGGCTGTTGGTGGAGAGGTCGTCTCTCAGATATACAAGGAAACCCGACGCTTTGGCATCCATGTTCGCTTCCAGGAGCAGTTCAGGGACGATGTAAATGTTCTCGAGGGTATTCTTGTGCGTCGAACAAATGGATCCCTCATCCCCCTCCGTGAGGTTGCTACTGTGGAGTCGGTTCTTGGACCAGTGCAGATCAATCGAGAGAAAAACCAGCGTCGATGGACAGTGAATGCCAATATTAGGGGTAGAGATTTGGGGACAGTAGTATCAGATATACGCGAACGTTTGTCTGATGAAATCCGATTACCTGCAGGCTATACCATGGAGATAGGTGGTCAGTTCGAAAATCAGGAAAGGGCAATGCGTAGGTTAAGCTTCGTCATTCCTGTCGTTCTAATCCTGATTTTCGCCTTCCTGCTAATGGCCTTAGAATCTGTGAAAGAAGCTGCGTTGATTTACATCAGTATACCTCTATCTCTCATAGGAGGAATACTAGGGCTGTACTTTACAGGAGAATATCTGAGTGTACCAGCAGCCGTCGGATTCATTGCAGTATTTGGGATTGCAGTCCAAAATGGACTCGTCCTCATCAGCAACTTCCAGCGCCTCGAAGGAGAAGGACTTTCCAGGATGGAAGCAGCTTTACGAGGAGCAGAGATCAGACTGCGGCCAGTCCTCATGACGGCACTCACTACTATCTTTGGTTTGATCCCTTTAATGCTGGCCACTGGAATAGGATCGGAGATACAGAGACCCCTGGCAGTTGTGGTCGTATTTGGTCTATTTAGCTCAACGTTATTAACCCTGGGAATACTCCCAGTCCTCTACTCGCTGATGAATACAAAGCAGGTTAAATAATTTTATATTCATTACATATGGTGATTAAGTGTTCCCTGTATCTATCTGTTACACTGTTAGTTGCAGGGTTATGCTAAAGGGATTATAAACGAATCAGGCGCATCGGGATCAACTGGAAATCAGACCGTACATTTCCATACATCTAGGTACCGTTGAAGTGCTCTCGTATTGAATTGATCGTCGGCTGAATATTAAGAAATGAGGCGACCACCTCAGGATCAAATTCAATCCCAGATGCCTTCTTGATCTCATCCACTGCTTGATTTTCATCCCAGGCTTCTTTGTATGATCGCTTTGAACAGAGTGCATCGTAAACATCTGCCACAGCACAAATTCGAGCTGCTAGAGGAATTTCACTACCTTGCTTCCCGCTTCCCAACTTCACATCCTCATTTTCACCCTTCATATGACCAGGGTAACCGGATCCATCCCATTTCTCATGGTGATTGGAAGCGATTTCTGCAGACATTTCATCCAGGTCAGAAGTAGATTGTGTAAAAAGATTCCGACCATGAACAGTATGCAGCTTAATTTGATCAAATTCAGTTTCCGAGAGCCGGCCGGGCTTCTTCAAGATTGTATCTGAAACCCCCACTTTTCCTACATCATGCAACATGGCCGCAATTCGGATACGGTCCTTTATGCGTTTACGCTCAGCCTTTTCTATGCCGTGGGTTTGAGCCCAATTATCATAAATCTCTGCCGAATATGCTCCTACGCGTTGGACATGAGCTCCTGTCTCCGTGGGGTCACGCAATTCTGCCATTTTCACCATGCGTAAAACAACTTCCCTGGTGATAATTCCCTGTTCAATGGCAACGGAGGCATTGTTTGCAAATAGACCAAGATAATGTTCCATGGCCTTTGTGAATGGGATGACTTCTCCCAGATCATTTTTCGCATTTATGATTTGGATGACGCCAATCACTTTTCTCTGTGAACTCTTGATGGGTACGGTTAAGATGGATTTTGTGTGGTAGCCACTTCGAGTATCAAACCCAGAATTAAATGTGCAACTCAACCCTTCTGGCAGAGCATAGGCATCATCAATGCAAAGTGGTTTCCCTTCCTGGGCAACATACCCTACAATAGATAGGCCATTTATGGGGATGGTTTGGTTACTGTAAATCTTAATTCCATCACGTTGATCGGCAAAACTTTCGTTCTGGATATACTCAAAAACAAGGTCACCATCCTTAACAAGAAACAGGGTTCCTGCATCTGCATTGGATAACAGACGGCTCTCTTCCAGAATTCTATCCAGTATAGCATCCAGATCCTTAAGCTCATTGAGACGTTCAGATACTTTTAAAATGTGCTTTATTGTATCAAAGGGGTCTGTGATTTGATGTGGTTTTGATTCATTCATCGCTGGTTTGCCTTAATAGTCAATTTTGCCCCCCGAGGTAAATATACAATTGAAAGACTTCTACATGAGTTCCTGTTCGAATTATAAGTTACTCTACTTGTTCAGAAAACAAAGCTCCAGACATAGCCCGGGGCTATATAATGGCTGAATTAGCTCAAGTTATTTGAGAAATACTATTTTTATAGTCTGGTTAAAATCCGCTGCCTTTGGGCGAGCGAAATACACTCGCGTATTAACGGGATTGATTGATCCATCCCGTTCCACTGCACTTCATAATTACCAGGAGGTTTTTCAGCATCCTGGAGGGTCACAATCTCTTGCCCCCGAATATCGAAGATTGTCAGGTCAGGGATGATGATGAGCAATTGATTGGTGATCAATTAACCTTATGCCTAAAACCATTGCTATACAACTTCTCTAAGGACTGTGGCACAGTCGGTATCCCCTATATTGCTGGTGACGCCATCAATCTTTCACACAGCGAACAGAAAAACCATTTTCCTTCTCGCTCACACCTCTGTAGATACCTGAAATATCGGAAGACAAGAATCGTTCAATGGCACCACCATTTTCCACATCCTCCGTTGCCGACCAGAAGCTTGCATCGCGTCCCAATCTATAAAAACCAGGCTCTCCATCAATCCAACTACCCCCCCAACCCCACCAACCCTCAGAATATGAGTATCTACCGCCGGGTAAGGCTGAGAAACCACTAATATTGGTAGAACCCTCATCATCTTCCCAATGTATTGTGCCGGCTTCTTTCATGTAGTCGCCAGCCACGTCTTCACCACCCAGATTATCGATGAGCTCCTGCCATTCAGCATCTGTAGGTATATGCCATCCCTCAGGAGCTATGTTTCGGCTGTCTGAAACAGCATGCCAATTGTAAAGAGCTCCATATGTATCCAGTTCATCATTTGAATTGTTATTATAAATCCAATATATCCCAATTCCTGTTACCTCGTGACTGGTCGTATCGGTTGCATACTCAACTGAACTCCCATCACGGTATTTACTTACCCTTAGATTCTCTGCCATCCACCACTGGTCCCCGCTGCGGATAGTTTGATAGATGTTGCCATCTATATCCCTGACTGTGCTCCTTTCATAAAGGAGCGCAAAAACCTCATTAGAATAATCTGACTCCCCATAAGGACCTGTCGCTTTCACGAGATAGCTGTAAGTTTCATTCAGTGTCAATCCTGAATGGATATAGCTCGTGCTTCCTGCAGGCTCATTGGACAGAACCACATAATCTTCACCCCCAGCTTTGCATTCGACTATATAGCTATCCTCACTATCAGAGTTATCCCTCCAGGTGAGACTGAATGTGGTTTCATCATCTCGGAACAATGACAATTCGCTTGGACCCAAAAAATAAATTTGGACTGTTTGATTATTGCTCCATTCTGAATTTTTATACTGACTAATTGCTTTCACTCTATATACATAAGTTTGACCCATTGTCAGATTGGCGTCTATATGGCTTGTACTTCCTGAGGGTTTTTCGGCAAGAAGCATATAGTCTGCATCTCCAACCTTGCGCTCAATGATGAACCCGTCCTCATACTCTGATCTATCTTCCCATTCAAGTCTGATGGTTGTTTCATTGTCCTTGGTGACTGTCAAGTTTCTTGGGGGATCCATATTAAATACTAAAGTAGCAGTCCTTTCATAACTGTACTCCGAATCTCCCGCCTGGCTGGTTGCCTTAACCCGATAGCCATAGGTCTCATCGATAGTCAATCCAGAATCGATATGACTGGTACAATCCGCCGCCTTTTCAGCTAGAAGTGTATAACTTCCACTTCCAACCCGTCGCTCAACAATATACCCATCTTCACAGCCTGAGTTATCTGTCCAGGAGATGGAGTAAGTGGTCACCCCTTCCCTGGAAAGGTTCAGGGTAGCAGGTGCATTTAGCCAGGTTGAAAGCAATAGTTCATTACTCCATTCAGAATCATCATCCGCACCCGTTGCTTTTACCCGATAGGTGTAGCTATTATATAGTATTAGTGATGAATCAGTATGACTTGTACTTTTGGCAGGTTTGCTTGTTAGAAAAGTATAGTTCCCGTTACCCGTTTTGCGCTCAATAGTAAAACCGCCTTCTTGATCATTGTTCCTCTCCCACAGAAGTGTCACCGACTTTTCATTGTTTTTAATGTAAGTCAAATTTGTTGGTGCTAATAATTCGGTGGGTTCTTCACAGCTGATAAGCATTAATAATGCTGTTGATGCAATCAATCTCCGCTTCATAAATCACCCCTGTAATTGTTTCATGTTTACAATATCTTTACTCCTGCAAAAAGGACAAAGCCTACACCCAGTATACTTAACTTACTGAAGAGGGTCAGAAGGTTTAAATGCCCGATGAATTACTGAGTGGTACGGCTGTGCATCCTGTTCGCAAAACCCCCTACTGTTCTGAAAGATAAGGACACTTCGAGTTTCCGGCTAACACAGATGGAACCAATCCTTGCACGGAGGGAATATTTAGGGGTAAAATCAGGAATTCAGGAGCCAGAATTCAGAGTCGCCTGGAAGCGACGCATGCCCATCCCTGGGATACCTGTTCAAACCTAAACTCAATTGATTCTCCCCTATTTTTTGCCTATTTTGGGCATGAGACAACAGTCACTAAACCTTCCTCTAAGGGATCAGCGGGATGCGCAAATAAAACCCACTAAATAAGAAGCATTAAGCCAAACACATCTGGTTCAGTACTTACTGGTTTTACTCAGACCCTCGAGTTTGTAACTCGGGCTTGCACAAAATCGTTATCTACAAAGGATTTAGCATGTCTCATATATCAAGATCTCTTACTATACAGCATTTGAGCTTCAAATACCCCGAAGCCGTGGAAGCACTTTTCACTGATATAAGCATAGCCTTCTATACAGGCTGGACAGGAGTTGTGGGAGCCAACGGATGCGGGAAAAGCACCCTGCTTCACCTCATCAACCAAAGTTTAAAACCCGATTCAGGAGATATCAACGCTCCAGGAGATATCCAATCAGTTGAACAGCGTACTGATCATCATCCTCCCGGACTGCTCAGACTGTCAATGGCTGAAGATGCACAGATTTGGTCATGGAGGGCGAAATTGGCCATTCAGCCCGACTGGTTCAATAGATGGGGCAACCCTTAGCCATGGGGAAAGAAAGCGGCTCCAGTTAGCCCTGGCGCTCTCTCATGAGCCTGATGTACTCATCCTTGATGAACCTGATAACCACCTCGACATCAACACCAAAGAGATTCTCCTCAACACACTCAAAGCTTTTCAGGGAATCGGTCTCATTGTCAGTCATGATCGGCATCTGCTGGATACGCTTTGTGATCATACTCTTTTTCTTGAAAAGGGACATCCTGACATGCGCAAGGGTGGTTTTAGCTCAGCCAATCAGGAACTGGATCGTGAGCAGTTGGAGCATCAGAGGCAGAAGGCTGTGCTTCAAAAGGAAGCCAGGAAATTACGCCGTGAACTCCAACGTCGCTCTGAGGAGGTTACCCGAACAGCTGGCAGGCGGAGCCGAGGCTATCTGGCACGGGGAGATTCAGATGGACGGGCTAAGATCGGTATGGCCATCTATTCCGGCAAGGACAAGAAATCTGGTCGTCTCAAACAAACCTTGAGTGAGCGGGTCAACAAGGTGGAAGCCAGGAAAAGTGCAATATCAGTTCAAAAAGAGCATCGCAGTGGTATCCATCTGGGAGGCCGTGCAGGTCATAGGGAAGTCCTCATTGATGAGCCGGCTGGCAGTATCAGTCCCAGTAATTCTCTGACAATCTCATGGCCTGATCTCCTGCTTGAGCGCGGACAGTGCATTGCCATTACAGGAGCAAATGGTTCTGGAAAATCTATACTGGTAAACCATTTGATGCACAGATCCAGCTTGCCCAAATCAGACCTGCTGTACATGCCACAGGAAATTCCCATGACTGAGGGCAGCACTCTTCTTGAGACCCTAAAACAGCTCTCACATGATGAAATGGGTCAGGTTCTGACCATTGTGCGCCGTTTGGGCTCTGACCCTGAAGGCTTGCTCCACGGTGATATGATCAGTCCCGGTGAAAGTCGCAAATTGATGCTGGCACTGGGTATGTCCCGGGAGTGTTCACTCCTGGTGCTGGATGAACCCACCAACCATCTGGATCTACTGGCAATCACCTGTCTTGAGGAGGCTTTGCTGGAATGGGAAGGCAGCATTTTGCTGGTCAGTCACGATCGTCACCTGGTATCCAGGGTAGCGGAGACCGTCTGGTCTCTGGAATCTGAAAAATCAGGAAATAGCAGGTTATGGATCAAATCTCTTCTTTCACCATGAAGAGAGCCCCCATTATAGACAGGGGCTCATTAATTCTGGCAAGATAGGGAAACTCTTTACCTGAGATAGATCATCTTTATGACCTGCGAATAATCACCAGCCTGGATACGAGCAAAGTATACGCCTGTTTCCACAGATATCCCGTTTGAAGTTGTGCCCTTCCAGTGTGTCGAGTACGTTCCTGCTGCCTGATATGCGTTGACAAGGCCTTTTACCTCCCTACCTGTGATATCGTAAATATGGAGGGTGACATCTGAGGCAACGGGTAAGCTGTAATGAATCGTCGTTGTTGGATTAAATGGATTGGGATAGTTTTGGTCTAGAGAAAAACTCACAGGTAATTCACCCCAATTCCATGCAACCTGCTCTCCATTACCCTTATAGAGCACGCCACCTGATGAAATAATCCCCGATGCTATTTCTAATTGCGAGTTCACCGCCTCTGCAAGATCTTTAGCCATTTCATCATTTGCAGAATCACTATCTTCGATAAGGGTTGAAACAAATGTCAAAACATCCCCGGCAGTTTTGCCATCTTCGGTGACGATTTCGTATTGTGCTACTTTCAAGGATGCAAAATTGAAAACCAGTGCAGCGAGATGCTGCCTTGCCCTTTCAACCATTTGGACGTTACCTCTCACTGTAAGCATGGCTTGCCAATCTTCAAAAGTGTTACAATTAGCGAAAATCGCAAAATGGGGAGTATAAAATTGATAAATCTGGGCCATGTACGAGCTCAGATCATCGTAGCTTTCCTGAGCGTGACCTCTATTCTTAAGGTATACATCGAATTGATGCTTCCAATAGCCCTTACCTCTACAGGTATTTTGAACCACTACTCCAGCTAGCGTAAAATCCAGTGTATTGGTCATACCGGGTGCTAAGGATGTGATCTTTGGATTTTCATCTGCTACATAACCCAATGGTTCGACGATCATAACCTGATAGTCACCTGATTCTACTTCTCCAAATGAGTAAGTTCCTTCAACATCAGTGGATGTGAATAGCAACGGATAACCTTCAGAATCAAGAAGCTCAACCGCCACACCGGCAAGGCCTGTATCGTCAACGGCTATTGTACCAGCAATAGAGCCCGAGGAGAGGGCTTTTTTAGCAATATAGACTCCTTCACTGCCCTGTACATATTCAGCGCCCTGACCAGTCCAAACGATGTCTCCATTTTGATTGATGTGAGGATGGCTATTGGGTCGCCCATTACTGGTCAATTGGATTACCGTTTCACTGGTTGGAGAATACAGAAAAATCTCGTAATAATTTAGAGGATTACCTAACCAAACGATTTCTCCCAGATCATTAAATGTATGTTGATAGTACCACCAATCATCGTACTCATTATCTGTCAGTTGTGATGTGACACCTGCTGCCTGCTATTCATCTGTAGCGGGAGATGCTGGCAGGAGTTCGAAGAGGGGTTCTCCCTCGGCAAAAGTTGACTTGAATCTACCCTGCATGCGCCTGTCAATGATACCTGGGTCAATTTCTATTATTTCACATTCGGATTGAGTCACTTGAGATTCTCGGTAGACCTGATCTGAGATGAGAGCAACACTTCTATCCAATTCAGAATGTGCAGACCTGCACAGGGACTCAATGAGAGCGGCTTTGTTAATTTGATCCCCATAGATACAGGATCTAAAAATGTAAACATCGGCAATATGAGCCCCCAGGGCCATGGGAGTCGGGTAGCCTGTTTCAGCTATGTATTTATCCCAGTGACTCATGATGGTTAGAATACCATGAATTGCCGCTGTAGCGGTGGGAAAAGTCATGAAGTGGGCATCTCCAATGGTTGCTCGAATGGTCCCACCATTAGAATCACAGGCATGTCTGGCTATTTCTTCCATCTTGCCGATAACATTTTCCACATCGTCTATGGAGAATTTATCCTTGAAGCCGCTAAAAGAGCGTAGATCGGTGAATACCACAGCCTGCTCTTTAATAATTCTGGTCTTATGCCGCTGATCAATACGATAAATGCTTTCTTTATCGGATATCCCTTTCAGTTCAAAATCCTTTACAAAGGAATTTCCAATCTCAGCTTTGTTCAATACCAACCAAGCCGCATGACTGAGGTAAATTTCATTCGGCGGGGTGATGGATTCAATTCGAGCTGCCAGATTCACAGCATCGCCAAAAATATCACCTTCCTGGTGGAGAATGTCCCCAATGGTAATAGCAATCCGAATACTTAAGGTTTCAGTATCTGATAATCCGGCTTGTTCAACTCTGAATTCCTGCTGGATTTCGACGGCAGAGATGGCTGCTATGGTGACACTTGGGAAAATGATCCAGAAAGAATCCCCTTCCCCCTTGATAATCTTGCCATTGTTGCTGGAAACAACCTTTGAGATTAAATCCTTCTGGATTCTGAGTAGATCACTTAAGTCGGCCTGTGAGGCCACAGATACTCGACCGGTAAAATTCACCAGGTCTGTCTTCATGATTACCGTCGACTGCAAATTGTTCATGAATGCCCCCTATTTGTTTTGAAATTGTGAGAATGGAGTTCGAGATGGAGATTAATCTGTATCTGTGCGAGTGTGGAATTGCCATGAAATTAGCCTGGACAGCGCTACGATCCAAGTGAATCGGAGTGTGACCCATTGGCCCCAATAAAACAAAGCCCCAGACAACTGTCCAGGGCTTTCCTATCTTTATAATTGGTTCAGATTACTTGAGATACACCATTTTGATGGTCTGGCTGATCTCCCCTGCCTTTAGACGGCAGAAATACACACCTGTACTCACTGGATTGCCTGATCTATCCACACCATTCCACTGTACCTCATAATTGCCTGGTTGGATAAAACCATCCTGGAGTGAGACAACCTCTTGTCCCCTAACATCAAAGATAGTCAAGTTAACAGAGCTTGCCCCAGGCAACATGTACCCAATATTGACGGTAGGATTGAAGGGATTAGGATAGAAGTGACTAATACCTGGTGTCAGATCATGGGCAACGTTCTCCCCATCTATTCCAACATAGTCGATATCAAACCATTCCAGGAATCTCTGCATCAGGTCAGCGCGAATAGTTGGTCCCTCGTCCTCCAGGGATGCAATTGCTTCAAAGCCAAAAGCCAGGAATATGGTTTTATACCCATTCTGAATGGTGGTTGTACCAGCAGAGCGGTAATCCAACCGGGGATATTGAAAAAGCGTCTTTCCATGAGACATGCTGGTCACTACATCAGGACTGGTCTGATTATTAGCACCGAAGTGTGTGTTGATGCGAAATTGATCACTTGCCTCCATGATCTCGTGATCAGGGTTGCCAAAGGCATAGCGTGGATTGGTCGTGGTTTCCTCATCCAGAACTGCAGCACAATAATCACTTAAAAATGCTGCCTGGGTCTCATCCCCATCTGTGATATCCTGACCAGAGAGTAAAAGCCTACCCCCGTTATCCTGATAGGCAGAAAGAAGATCAATGACGGACTGAGTCAGAGGTGATTCACTATTACCGGTGAACCAAACGACTTGTGGCTTTGCCTGGAGCCAGTCTGAATCTGGCAATCCAAGCTGTAGAATATCCCATATGGCAAAGACGATATCATTGTCAATGAGGGCCTGACTATAGTAATCCTGAACATTACTGTCACCTGATAATGCTCCATCTGCGTCGATAAGGGCTACCTGCGGATCACCGATCCGCAATTCAAAGGTCAGCGTATCAATCGTTTCGGACGTGGCATTACCAACAGCTATCCGCATTGGAACCGTTCCACTCTCAAAGTCAGTTGCCATTGTAAATTCTAAGGGAGAGTTGGCGATCACAGATGCATTCACCTCAAGATCATCAAAGGTCATTTCAGGTGCTGTGAAAGTAAAAGCAGGGTTATCATCTATAACCGAGGCATAAATTCCAGTGGTCAGAACACCATAATTTATCAGTTCTATCCAGATCGATCCACTTTCTGATGGTGACAAAAATCCATCATCGTTCTCATCCGTGTAATTCATATGTTCAATGTACAGGTGTGGAAATGCTTCTACTATCTCAACTGAGGCAAAGATCGATGTATCTCCCTGGACAAAATTAAAAACTGCTACCTCAGTATTATTACCAGAGTAGTCCATGGATGAAGGATCGGTATGAAAATCAAAAAATTGATTCTCGGAACTTGCAGACCAGGGTTGTCCGGGATTCGTTCCACCCTCTTGACCATTGGCCGGTTCAAGATCAACAAGACGATGATCATCATTACTATTACTCCATTGGGAATTATCAACATGATAGATCAACAAACCTGTTCCCTCTAGATGCTGGTCTGTACCCTGGATCTGTCGATTCTCGATGAGGAAGTACTCACGTCCAACTTCAAGTTCCTGGGCAAACCGCGATTCCCAAGGATCAATCTCTCCTTCTGTCCACAATTTGAGTACATAACCAGTCTCAACTACTGGGGGAATGTCCACTGCGATAGCATTGGAGTCCAATACAACAGGGATAACCCATCCCAACATTTCTTTACACCAGGCTGACATATGGGCTGGACTACTGGCTGTCGTCCATGACCCACCAGCCATAAGACACCAGTTGCCTATTCCATCCGAGCTATAATCCGTGTCATAAAGATCAGGAAGACCCAAAGCATGTCCAAATTCATGTGAGAAAACACCTATCTCGATCAAGCTGCCATCACCGTTCTCTGCAGGTTGCATGATGTAGTCATCGACCAATATGGGGTTGCCATCAAAGCCAATATCATCGGTGACAAAACCATTATCGTTACCATCTACTGCACCGGAGTATCTCCAGCTGTGAGACCAAATTGCTGCCGCGCCAGTTTCTCCTCCCGTGCCAGAATGGACAAAGAAAACGACATCTGCTATTCCATCATCATCACCTGAATTGGGAATGCCATCATCGCCATCATTATCATACTGGGTGAAATCAATTTCCAGATCTGCAAGATCAAGGGTCTCTGTAAGAAATTGGCTTACACCTCCATCCCATCCATTATCTGTCCCACCGTAAACAAAACCTGTCTGGCTTAATTCGTACCAGCCATAAACTGATCCTGAGAGATGAAATTGTCCATAGGACATCTCTTCATAGTGCTCTGCCATCGTTATAGTTGACCAAGGACCATCAAAAAGTTCTGCCTGTAATGCCGTAGCTGTACCAGCCGGGTCGTTGGAATCGCTATATGAACCCAGGATCACCGGGAAACTCCCGTAAACATCTTCACGAAGATCACGAAGACTATGGATTGGCAACTCAAGATTACGCTGTTTAACACGCTGAATTTTTTGTGCAAATCCGCCTTGTCCATGGGATTCAGCCATGACCTGGGTCATTTGGATTACTCTTTCAGAAGCCACCTCACCTGGTTTTGCTGGCGCTGTTGCCATAATTGAGGTGATTCCCACGGTTAGGATCAAAATTATATTTTTATACATAGCTACTGGTTCCCTCGAGATTATGTGAAAAATTTTTTATTCCGGATGTCAATCATGATAATTTACCTCATGAAATCTAGCCCGGACATTGCTGAATCAAAGGTTTCAATATTTACAAGATTATTCCATCTTCAACCAGGGCTGATATTCAATCATGAATAAAAATAGCCCCGGACTTAAGAGGCTGTGTGAAAACGGGGGTCCAATAGAGGATACTTAGTTAGGGTTTCGATCCCGCGACTAGACAGATCATGCGTAACCTTTTGATAATAAACTAGATAAGTTGTATTTATTCTTGTTATTAATTGTAAA
>JADHUM010000047.1 GCA_016784545.1 Candidatus Neomarinimicrobiota bacterium | reverse complement strand
ATCGGGTGAGTTTCTTGAAAAAAGAAGACTATCTTTCCTCAACATTCATATACACTATTTTGGGGTGTTTTTGCAGAAACCGAGGTAATAAAGCTCTATTTGTGCTTTATCAAGTCGCCAGGGGTAACTTTTACCTCTACTTACCAGTGCCCCTGACGAATAGAGGTGCAATTCTCGTAGACGTCATCATAGATTTGGAGCAGGTGACTCAGCTTGAGTCCGACTTGAGTTCCAACTTCAATAATATCAGATTTTGATGGCTGGCCTTGCCCAGCTATCGTTGTGGAGTGGTTTCCATTAAAGCCGCTACTGGGGGCAAGATCATAGGCCGGCGCTAGGCTCCATCCTTTTTCACCATGAGTAAATGAAAAATTTTTTGCGTGATCATCCTTATTACCAGTTAGTACATTGAAGACCATTTGTCTAAAGAGTTTATATGAATCATTGATATTTTTGGTCAGTGCGAAAGAGGCCTTAATTAGGTCAGTATAATCCAGGGATGGGTAACGGTGACTTGCATTGAGTAGGCCTGAGGCAGTATGCATATGAATGCGTTTGTTGCCCTCTCTATCAAACCTTTTGACCCCGAAATATTTGTTTTCGAATAGTTTTGTCTTGGGCATTTCTATGCCGCACTTTCGTGCAATACGAGAATAATCGAATTCAATGCTCCCAATATCAGGAGGATCAATTGACGAAGGGAACTTAACCATCCAGGATTCCTGGTTATCCTTAATCAGTGCTTTGGGTCTGGCTCCACCTGGCGATCCCCCCACACCAATTAACATTTCTAAATGTTCAGAATACTCCGTCTCTGAGATCACCTTCCTCACTTCCTGGGCAAGAAAGGCCAACTCTGTAGAACTAACCTCCGATTGAATTTTTTGATCCGGGAAATATTGGAGAGCGCCCATCCCATTCGACCCGATGAGACTCAAACGGTCAAGGACAGATAGTGAGCTCAATGAAATCCCCTGGCTGGTGAGGAAGCGATCCAGGAGTAGGGTACCCCACCCATCGGGTAGACTATCATTGAAAACTCCGAAGTTCCCAGCAAATGGTTCGTCGGGTGCAGTAAAAAGGCCAGGCTTCAGAGGGAGGTAAAATGGAGATATGGAGAAGCCCTCCTTCAGAAAATCGGGTGAATATTCAAAAACAATTTTCCGCTGAGGAGTTTGAGCAATTTGCCCAACCAGCAAAGAGCCAATCTTTACATCAATCAAATTAATAAGATCAAACATCACGGGCACGTTGTCTAGGTTGTTTCTCTGCAACTCTTAATACTTCAGCAATACTTTTGTATTTATCCTGGGGAAATAATTGGTGAAACTCTTCTGAAGCATCTAATACAACTGCAATCTTGATCAGGCTTTGAAGAGCAATCAGATGCTTTGTTTCAAATCTCTTGATGCTTCCCAAACTCACTCCAGATTGATTTGCAAGTTCCCTCTGAGTAATATTCAAAAGAATGCGTCTGGCTTTCATGCGGCTGGCAATTTTTTCTAAAATTTTGTTAGGATTAAAATCGTCAATTATATATTGTTGTATATCCATTATATTATCCCTTATTGATTAATATAACATATTATAGATAATATATTAGCTTTTATACATCTATTTAGTTAAGCACATTGATTATATCCCGAACTGGAATTTTTATGCTTAGAATTTATGCATTAGCGGGGTAAAGTGCTGCCAAAAAGGTATACCAATTGGTCGAAGGTCGAAGGTCGAAGGTCGAAGGTCGAAGGTCTGAAGGTCTGAAGGTCTGAAGGTCGAAAGTTGGACGGGTGCTGGTTACTCTGTAGCGGGTTGAGTTGTTGGCGTTGGTACAGGAATTCGGACAAAAAAGCTATTGCCCCTGGGTTTGTTGGGTTCCACCCAGACGGTGGCATCGTTTACAGCTGCGATGCGCTGGACGATGGCCAGACCCAGTCCCCTGCCCTTTTGGTCGGCACTATTGATTCTGGTATTGCGTTCAAAAATACGCTTGCGGTCAAACTCCGGGATGGTGGTTCCAAAATCATTCACTGAGACACTGACTGCAGCTTCTTCCAGTTCTGCATTGATCACAATTCTTTTGCCATCCTCAGCGTATTTGATGGCATTGGCGATATAGTTTTTAAAGACCTCGCTAATCAAAGGGTTGGCATAGATGACAAGCTGTTCCGGGACATTGACTTCCATGGCTATGGAAACCTCAGTAAGACGCCCGGAGAATTCTTCCACAACTTCAGTGATCAAGGTATATAGATCCAATCGATGCAGCGGAATCTTCTCGCCAAATGTGGCCTGTGTGAGAAGTGAGGTTTCATCAAGAACCTTTAGTAACCTCTCTGAAGTAGAATAAAGCACATCGATTACTTTATTGTCAGGCATTTGTTGAACGGCCAATTCTGACATGGCGAATATGACGCCTGCCGGGTTCTTTAAATCATGGGTGATGATATCCAGCAGAAGTTCCCTGAGTTTATCTGATTCTGCCAGGCGCTCCTCAGCTTCCTTTCTGGTGGTGACATCCTGGGCACAACCTCTCAATAATATTGGTTTTCCGTTTTCGAGTTTGGGATTGTCAACCTCCTCATGAATCCAACGAATGCTGCCATCAGATCGGATGATTCTATAATCCGTTCTTACCACGGTATCAGATTGCATTTCCTGATCGAATAATTCCACATCCCGTGGATGAATGATATCCAGGAGTCGGCGCCGCGTAATCGTCTCTCCAGGATCAAGATCATATATCCTATATAGTTCTGCCGACCAAAAACCCCGCTTATTCTTAACATCATATTCCCAACTTCCTATGTGAGCCAATTGCTGTGATAAAAGAAGCTGAGATTGATTCTTGCGTAATTCTTTATGCTCAATTTTTAAGTCTTCAGAGGCCTTGGCCCGGAGTAAAGCACCTCCAATTTGTGTGGCCAGTATCTGGAGTTGGGAAAGGCTCTTTTCTGAATATTTTTTAAAGGTATAGCTCTGGGCGGTTATCTCTCCCACTTTTACCTTATCCCACATGATAGGTGCAAACATGAGGGAAGCACTTTTTCTGGAAACAGCCCCAAATGGGCGGTCCATGGATTTTGCTTTGATTTCAGCTTTGGTCCGATTCAGGAGTAATGGTTTGGGGATGCCCTCAATACTATCAGTATCCAACTTCTCAAAGGATGTGGAGAGAGGTTTGAATGTCGTGGGTTTCAGATCTCCTTCCAGCGTATCCTCAGTATAGAGACCCCTGTTGATGCCCCCTTTATGATCGATAAAATTAATTGAGATTGCATCACTCTCTAAAAAGCGTCTGATCTGTTGTGCTCCTACCTGGGCGATCTCATGCATATCCATAACCACACTGAGTTGATCGGCCAGGGTGCTGGTTGCTGCTTGAAACTTCTGATTTTCATTGAATTCGGTGATGTCCCGCCAAACAACATACAAAGTCTCATTGCCAGCGTCCTGGGATATAGCAGTTAAGAGAACCTCTACTGGAAATACTTCCCCATTGGCTCGAAGATGATCCCATTCAAAACGATGACTCCCATTCTGATACGCCAAAGCCATCATCTTATCCGCCTTACTTACAGAATCCTGTCCATCGGGTTGGAATTCAGGTGAAAGCTCAGAAGGGTGAGTGTTTAATACGTCTGCCTTGGTTTTAAATCCAAGCATATCTACGGTGGCCTGGTTGCAATCCACAAACAAGCCATTATTGATGATCAGTGAGGCATCAGCAGATTTATTGAATAATTCTCTATATCTAGAAGTCATCTAATGCTCTTAAGTCATGCTCAGTTGAGTGTTCAGATAATAAATTTTTATCAACTTGCCGTTTTCCCTGATCTATTTGAAGTACAAGGCGCAAAGTATATTTGTTTTTAGCAATCAAAAGAGGTTTCTGCTGATTTTGTAGAAAGTAGAAAGTAGAAAGTGGGAATGACGAATTGTGAATTGTGAGGGAGAAGTGAAAAATTAAAAGTTAAAAATGAGTGGTTCAAAATGGTTCTCGCTGAGGGCGTAGAGACAGAAGGAAATCAGTCGAAGGTCGGAAGGTCAAAGGTCTGAAAGTCGAAAGTGTTTGGGTGTAAAGTCAGGACATGGGTAACACTTGACAGATCGCCATTTCCTGGAGATTCCAAACGACAAATTAATCTATTAGCATGGAAGTCGCAACGGGATCCATCTGTATCAAGGTGCGCTGCAGTACAGTGGTCTCAGTGTACGTCCCTGCGTTTATGTAAAGCGAGGCTAAATATTGTCGTGCCCGCAGTAACTCCCTATATTTCTTGCTCCACTTGACTTTATCATTGATAATAAAATCCAGAAGCTCTAGTGCACGCTCCAGACAGGCTTTGTATTCGCTTGTATTATTCTGCTGATGGTTGGCCCGATTCAATTCGTTGGCAACCATAATAATTTGCTGATGGCTGGGTAAACCAGAAAAACGAGATTCCAGATTTTTATGCCAAAGTGTCATAAGGATCCAAAAGTAATTTTGAGCAAAGCTTTGTAATCTCTATTTGAAGCTCTTCATCTCCCACTTCCATGGATGAATTACCATCTCTGGGTCGAATATTAATAAAGGAGGTGAATTCAAGCCGACGGGCTGGTGCTTCGTTGGGATAAAAATTCCCCCCCCCATAAATCGGACTGATGAGATCCATTTTCGAGGAGTTTCTGTTCGGCATCAGCATGCATTTCACCGCCGACGGCCAGGAACCCCAGGCGAATATCTGCTACAAATTTTCAAAACTGGTAAACACTTCATCACATATGGACCTGAGTAATACTGGGTCTATTTTCTGATCTAAAACAATAACTCGAGCTGCCATCAGAGTTGTCTCATTTCCATTGTGAGTGGTAACATCATATCCTTTTCGGACAAGATATGTTGTTATCTGGTTATAGGCCAGGGAATTAGGAGGTTAGGATGTATTGGTCAAAAGTCGAAAGTCCAAGGTCCAGGTCGGAAGGTCTAAGAATGTAAAGTCAGGACATGGGTAACACTTTTGTCTCTTAACATAGTAACACTTTTCATTTTGTCATTCATTTATTTTTAAAACCTAATTCAGTGTAACAAGGTGTAAATAAGATTGTCTCAAAACCATTATTCTGCAAAAAAAAGCACATCTTCAAAAGAGCTGGCCAATCTGCACCCCTCACTTTTGGGATTGCGAGCTTGATCTATTCTGGTAATAATTTGACTATTGATTCGATTTCTCTAAAGGCCAGGTCGGGATTAAACTCAACTCCGGATACTAGCAGCGCCTCCACATCATTGCGAAAGACAGGTTCTGATAATTTCAACTTTAGATTATTCAAATATTGCTCACGCTTTACCTGAAGACCCTGTTTTTGAAGATAAGTCTGCAATGCTTCCATGGTCTTAAGAGGATTTATCATATTCTCCTTTGAAAGCCGATAAATATCAAACAGGTCACGGCCCTTTTTCCTTTGATAAAGGGCTCTGAGTTTTGACCCAGCAAGCTCATCAATCGAATAGGTGTTTATTTGGCTTGTGTTTTTATACCATCGTGAATCGACAGAGAAATCCATCTTCTTTATCCCAAAAACTGTAAAATGCTCCCTCGTATTAATTTCGATCTTGATCTTTTTAATCATATCCGGATCAGACTCTGATCGAAACTGGTAATAGATTCTAAATCCATTCGCTCTGGTTCTCGTTGTACTCTGTCCTAACCAGGGATCAATCAATTTTTGCAATCCAAGTACAATCGGTTTGATTGGACCAGCAGCCGTTTGTACAAAATCCAGATCTTCAGAATACCGATATGGTTTTTTAAAGAATAGTTTTGTTAAGGCAGTACCTCCCCTGAACAATAGCTGGTCACGCAGAGACGTATCATTGTATATCTCCACAAGTATCCGAGAGAGGATTAGATCCTGCTCGATCTGATAATCAAATTGCCAGAGGGCTACTTTGTGCCAGGCAAGTATCTGGGCCTGCGGAATCAATATTCTATCTCGATATCAGTATTTAGAATAATTTTCCACTTCTCATCCTTTGGATTTCGAACGGAGGGTCCCGAGACCTCTAGGGGAGTATAAACAGGTTTCTCATGGGCTATTAACTGCTGAAGCATTTTCACAGCTGGGATATTTCCAATACGCTCAAATACATACCCTGTTCGCTGAAGTACTGGCAAGTGATAAATTGAGGCCGCTTCCCTTAATTCTGCTACTTTTACCTGCTCCATCATTTCTGCTATCACGTTTGCGACATGATCCATACCGCCAACCAACCTGCTAAATTTGATCAGGTCATATACTGTGACTTCCGGCGTCGAGATATTCATAGTTCCCGTGGGTGTATTTCTCTCTATGATTGGCGTATTATGTATATTCTTCTTATTAAAAAACTTTACTCTACCCCCACGAATATTGATTGCTCTTCTAGCTGGATCAGTCATAACCTGGAATACTTGAGGGCTTTGATGACTTGACCCGTAATACGCAGCAGCCGTAAGTAAACCAACGTAATATGGACTTTTGTGAAAATTCATAAGATCATCTATAAACCTATCAGCTGGCATTCTGTCAGAGAGACTGATTTCCTCAGGAATAATAGTATAGAAACCCCGAGCAGGATCAACTATTCTACCTGCCTGCCTCATGCGCTGAATAGCGCCTGGCAAATCGCGATTCACATGCTTTTGTGCGTGGGCATATGTGAATGACCACACGCCTGTATTTATTAAATGCCTTATATAATCTGGTAGGTTCATGTAATTAATTATTTTATGTGCGTATTATAGCGTATAACGCCATATTATACAAATTAAATAACAATCATAATAACCATAAGAAACTGATTACATGAGGAGTGTTTAGGGGCCTAAAGCTCTAAGGGTATGGGGTATACGTTGGCGTTATTTGCCTCTGTACTCCACAATATTGTTGGAGAGTTTATAATTTCCACATTCACTTAAACCGGAGTCATTGAAGGTGAGTTTGTAGCCTTTTTTGTCTACCCAGCCAATTATTTTGCCGGGGTTACCGACTACCAACGCAAAAGCGGGGACATCTTTGGTAACCACAGTTCCGGCACCAATGAAGGCATATTCACCTATGGTGGAACCACAGACGATGGTGGCGTTGGCACCTATGGAGGCGCTTTTCTTTACCAGAGTCTTAGCATAAAACTCAGTACCCCTCTGGGGAAATTCTGAACGGGGACGCTGAATATTGGTGAAAACCATGGAAGGTCCGCAGAAGACATAATCCTCCAACTCGACACCTTCATAAACTGAGACATTGTTTTGAATTTTGACAGAATTACCAATTTTCACATTATTGCCCACATTGACATTCTGGCCAATGGAGACATTCTCACCCAGGGAGGATCCACCTTGAACATGTGAATAATGCCAGATTTTGGTACCCTTGCCCACCGTAACTCCGGTGTCTACTTCACTGGTGGGGTGGACGAAAAAATCAGATTTCGCTGTAGGCGCTTCATCATTTACTTCCGGCATGGTTCCCTGAAGTGAATGGGTGGCCTTTTCCAAGACTTCCAGGACATCAAAGGCATTCTGGCCGTCTGCTATCTCCAATTTTGATCCATCAAGGTGGTCGATAAAATACTGGATTTCATTGGTAAGTGGAAAGCCCTTTTCATAAGGGATCACTTCTGTAGGTCCATCACGCTTGATGGGTTCTCCCTGGATCCAATCAATACCCTTTTCATAAAAAAGAATATCCTTCTCTTCTGAACTATCCTCAAAGGAGATCATACCCTTGGACCCTATCATGACCATTCTGTGTTCTTTGAAAGGATGCAGCCAACTGACAAAAATATGTCCTACTACATTATTTGGATAAGTCAATGAGGTCATGGTAGTGTCATGAATACCTGGTGTTAAAAATGCGCCTCCCCGACTGACGACTTCTATGGGGTTTGAACCTATGAAATATTCAAATATGGAAATGTCATGGGGGGCAAAACTCCAGAGGATGTTTTCTTCAGTGCGAACCGTGCCCAGATTCAGGCGATTGCTGTAAATGTACTCCAGCTTGCCAATCTTCCCTGAATCAATCATTTCCTTAATCTTGATAATGGCTGGATGAAAAAGCAGGACATGGCCCACCATGAGATTCACTTTATGTTTATCAGCCAGGGCCTTAAGGGCACCTGCTTCTATGGTATTCAGAGCAATGGGTTTTTCTATCAAAACATGTTTACCCTGCTCCAAAAGATAAGAGCCAACCTCAAAGTGAGTTTCAGCCGGGGTCGCAACAGTAAAACCATCGAATTCATCAAGGGGAACATCTCTGACACTGTGAAAGAGGGTTGCATCGGGAAATAAAGTCTTCAATTCCTCCCGACGATTTTCACGGGATTCCACAATACCAGCTAAGGCACCAAGATTTTTCAAGGTCTTGATATGGTTGGTTCCCCAACGGCCAGCACCGACGACGCAGATTTTTAATGGTTTACTCATGTTGATCCTTTATAAGTATTTCAATGGTTTGCAAATTTCCGGACAATGAATGCGAGTTAAAAGTTAAAAATTATAAGTTAAAAGTTGCTATCCAAACCAGTATCTCATTCTGAAGCCAGGTTCTTCCGTGATGTTCTAATTATCGCACCCAGGATATTCATGATTTCTGAACTCTCGTTTATAAGATTATCCTTCTTGATAAAGCCAGTTCTTTTTAAAAGCCTTAGCCAGTAATTTGTCTCTCGGGCTTCCTTTAATGCGATGCTCATCTTGGCGATAAAGTCCTTCATTGATTGAGCTGCCGTTGCTTCCTCAACATTTGCACCAATTGATGTTCCTGATCGAAGCAACTGCTTACCTAGAACGTATTCTTTCTTTTCAAATTGCAGAAATTTGTACAATTCTATGACCTGAACTGAAAATTCGAAGGTTCTGGACCGTATGTCCGGCTCTTGATCCTCAACCACGCTTTTCAACTTTTCACTTTTCACTTTGCACTTTTAACTTGCTTGCGCTTTGGTCATTTACACTTTCGACTTTTTGAGTTTCGACTTTTGACCGTGTGTCTTTAGACCCTTCGACAGGCTCAGGGAGACACACTGGCTAAGCTAAGCGTTAATAATTCCTGCAATTTTCTCAATGTCAGCCGTCTCCAGGTAGGGATGCATGGGTAAGCTGAAGATGCGCTGGCTCATTTCCTCGCTGATTGGAAAATCTCCATCCTTGCAGGCGAGATGATTGAAGGCAGTTTGCTGATGCAATGGTTTTGGATAATAAACGGCTGATGGAATACCTGCATCTTTGAGTTTTGCCTGGAGGGCAGCTCTATCAGCAGCATCCTTGGCCAGAATCGAATACTGGGCCCAGACGCTGGTATAACCACTGGCAACTTCGGGGATGACTACTCGATCGGAAAGCAAAGCATTGTACTTCGCTGCCACTTCGTTACGCAATTTTACTTCGGTAGGAAAGAGTGTAAATTTTTCCAGTACAATTGCCGCCTGGAGGGTATCCATACGTCCATTGATGCCGATACGGACATTGTCATACTTGTCGCCACCCTTACCATGAACCCTGATGGATACTAATTTTTCATAGAGCTCATCATCATCAGTAAAAATAGCACCACCATCACCATAACAGCCGAGAGGTTTGGCTGGAAAAAATGAGGTTGAGGCCACATCACCAAAACTGCAAGACATGCGGTCATCAATCTGACCTCCAAAACCCTGGGCAGCATCCTCAAGAATTTTGATATCATATTTCTTTGAAATGAGTTCAAGGGCAGCATAGTCGGCAGGAAGTCCGAATAAATCCACAGGAATGATTGCCTTGGGGTTCAATTCGCCATTTTCAATCACATCGGCGATGGCAATATCCAGAAGTTCTGGGGAGATGTTATAGGTTTTGGGATCAATATCCACAAATATGGGTGTTGCTCCTAATAGCTGGATGACCTCAGCCGTGGCAATAAAAGTGAATGGCGTTGTGAAGATGGCATCTCCAGGACCTACATCCCAGGCCATGAGCGGCATAAGGAGGGCATCTGTTCCAGACGAACAACTCACACAGTGTTTAACACCGACGTATTCAGCCAACTGAGCTTCCATCTCTTTGATCTCGGGTCCCATAATGTATTTGCCATGGGCTAAAACGTCCTGGATGCGCTTATCCAGGTTTGTTTTTATCAGGGACTGTTGTTTTGCCAAATCAATAAATTGCATTTAGATTTTCCTTAAAATTACTGTCATGCTATTCAATATTTATACTCATCTCTCATTTTATACATCGGGGTGGTATTGAGCAAATATCGTTCCCCATTTAAATGCTTTGTAGCAATTCTAAAACGATTATCGGGACCTGGGATAGTGTTCAAGTCTAATTCTCTTCGAGTATCCTAACAATTTTAGCTGCTGATTGCCCATCTCCATAGTGGGGGTTCCATTCCTTTGGTTCCGGGAAATTATTTGCCAGGGTAGATATTTTCTCAAGATGATCGCCAACTATATAATTCCAGCCATCACTCACGGTTTCGACCCACTCTGTTTCACCTCGAACGGTGAGGCAGGGTGTTTTATGCAAATAGGCTTCCTTCTGGACACCCCCTGAATCCGTGATAATAACACTGGCATATTTTTCTAGTAGCATCATATCCAAATAGCCTACTGGATCAACAATGCGAATATTGCTATTGGTTTGGTTGATGAGTTTTTCCACTCTGGATCTGCTGCGGGGGTGTATGGGGAAAATAACGGGCAGGTCGATTCTGGAAACCTCCTTCAGGATGAACAACAATCTATCATCATGATCAGCATTGGAGGGTCGATGGATGGTCATGAGCAGAAATTTTTCTTTTTCGAGCTTCAATTCATTGAGAATATGTGATTTTTGTTCTGCTATTTTTGTGTAGGTGATTAATGCATCAACCATGACATCGCCCACTACATGAATTCCTGAAGTGATTCCCTCCCGCTTGAGATTATCCACGGCTACCTGGGTTGGGACAAACAAAAGGTCTGACAATACGTCGGTGACGACCCGATTTATCTCTTCTGGCATATCCCGATTAAAGGATCGCAAACCCGCTTCGATATGTACAATTTTTATGTGGAGTTTGGCAGCTGCCAAGGCGCCGGCAACTGTAGCGTTGGTATCACCAAAAACAATTATAAAATCCGGCTTCTCAATGAAAAGAATCTTTTCTATACCCACCAGGGTGCTGGCAGTCTGGGCGGCATGGGTTCCTGAACCGACGCCCAGGTCATAATCAGGTTTGGGAATGCCCATTTCCTCAAAAAAGATTCGCGCCATATTATCATCATAATGCTGCCCCGTATTGACCAGAATTTCAGTATGACCGGCCTCTCGCAGAGCTTTTGAGACAACTGAAGCCTTTACGAACTGAGGACGAGCACCAATAATAGTAACAAGTTTCATTTCGGCAGTCTCATTTCATTTTTCCCTTTAGTCAGGGGTATGAACTTATTCATCCTTGAAAAGTTCAATAAATTATGTATTGGGTAACATATTAATGGTAATTCTATTTAAACCAATTCTTCAACCATGTCGAATGAGATTTGTCACTCAACAATTGAACATATTTTGTAGATTCATTGACTATTTTGAATTCCATTGCTCTACACTATTTTTCAGCCATTCTTTTAATAGATGGTAATTCGGGGGTCCCTATGAAATATATCAGAACACTTACATTGCTCATCACACTTTTGCTTATGACTGGATGCGGTTCAGTCACAAATCCTGGAGGTAGCCCTGAAACCATACAAGCTGGACCCAAGCCGAGCTGGCTGATTCAACAACCTGTTGACCCAAACTATTATCTCGGTATAGGTTCGGCCTCTAAGAATCAATATGGGTCAGAAGCACAGAAAAGCGCTCAGGATATGGCTATGGCAGATTTAGCCTCCCAAATTACTGTAAAAATAACCAGTGATATTGTCACCACCCTCATTGAGAATGGCACCATGACGAAAGACGAATATCTGGCAACTGCCCGTTCAGAAGCCGTGGCGGATCTGGAAGGCCATGAGCTGGTGGATACCTGGCAGGATGCCACCTATCACTACGCCTATTACCGCTTGTCAAAAGCCCAGTATGCAGCCATACAAGCCAGGAAACGCCAGGCCGCAGTGGCACTTTCAACAGATTTCCTAGAGAAAGCCAATGTAGCAAATGAACTGAACCAATTTTCTGATGCTTTTAACGCCATCATCCAGGCTTTCCTTCCCCTCCTGCCCTACCTCAATGAAGCACTTGAGGTGAATCTTGAAGGTCAAACCGTTATTCTCAGCAATGAAGTCAATTCCCGGCTTCAGTCTCTGTTATCGGGTATCGATCTCTCACCCAACAAGTCTGCACTCACGGCCAAACTGGGACAACCTATAACTGAGGAACTGACAGTTTTTGCCAAAGGAAATACGGGTCAACCCTTGCGTGGTCTTCCGCTCAAGGTTCAATTCTACAGGGGTGCAGGGGAAGTACTGGGGAGTGTTAAAACTGGCCAGCAGGGGTTTGCGACCCTTCACGTCACCAACATCACCGCGCCCTTAAAACTCCAGGTTCTTGAAGTTGGCGTGGATGTCGAGCATCTCATTCATGGTGTTGAGTCTCCTATTTTAGTCGGAATTATTAAAAGTATCCCCCCGACTGCAGTACGGATTGTTCTGGATGTGGAAAATCCCTCGATCTATCTGGAATCCAATGAGTCATTTAGTGGCAAACCTCTGCAACAGCTGCAGGTAGAACCCCGAATAAAAAACCACTTCATTGGCGAGGGTTTCAAATTCGTCGATAATCCACAGGATGCTGATTGGCACATGACCCTGAACGCCACGGCGACCAGAGGAACCGAGTATAGCGGGATGTATACTACCTTTGCTGATGTGAATTTAAATGTAATCGAGAGGAAAAGTGGATCAGAGATCTATGCGAATTCACTGTCCCGGGTAAAGGGTATTGATTTGAGCTATGAAAATGCTGCAAACAAGGCATTTGACAACGCTACCGACAAGATGATTACCAATATTCTCCCGCATATTTTGGAGAGTATTAAATAGTTACCAATTCCCCACTATGCTAACTGTGGCATGTTGGTTATTGAGCGACTGACAGTTAGGTGCAGAATCAATCCCGCAAAGACAGTTGTCCTGTTTGCAATTCGATTAACAATCCCCGAGGTCTCTCCAATATTTACTGTTCTTAGATTTGGTAGGATCTTTTTTCTTTGAGGCCTTTTTGGCTTGATAGGCGTTCCCATCCTTGTGCACTTCATCATTGGTTTGGTATTGAACAGAGTTAGACCATTCTGGGCGACCTCCACATTCACTACCCTGGTCCTCATCATCGTCTTCTTCGTCCTCACCACCAACGACATTAACTTTATCGATTTCGCCATTCACTTCTGCACCCCACATGTACAGGTCAACATTATCCCCCACATGGCTGGCAATGACTTTTCCATCAATATAGACATCTTCCCCAAGATAAATCTCAACCACAGGGAGATCATTGCCGTGGCCCCTATTCAGTATAGATACATTTCCATTAACGTGGCTACCCACTTTCAGCGAGATGTGACCATGCCTGGTGCTTATGTTTTTGTCGAAGATGGCTCCTTCGCCCTTTATATCCCCCGATTCAGTGGTGATATTGCCTTTCACAGTGGCATTCTGGCGGACGCGTATGGTACCACTTTGAGTGTCAATAGTCTTATCTACCTGAGATCCGACATCCAGATAAACATTACCACTTAATGTGGTTATTTTTTCTTCAACCTTTGCATTCTCTTCAAGATAAACATCACCAGATGTCGTTTCGATATCGCCATCGACTGTGGCTCCAGAGAGGATGATAACATCCTGATTGGTGGTCTCGATATCCCCATCATATGTAGTTCCGGCTGCCACAATAAAATCATTGTTGGGAGGGGTTGCCATGAGTACAGAGATGGACAAAACCAAAATTACCAATGTCAAAAACTTTATTTTCATGGGTGACCTCCTCAGGTGAATTTTTGATTCGCAAATATAACTGTTTCGCCAGCTAGATCATTTAATATAAATCAACGACAAACAATATTAGGGGAAACCTATTTTTTTGGCTTCAGGATGAATTCAGGATAAAATATTTAGCCCTTGGAAAGCTGCTCCAGGAAAACATCCAATTTGAAATCTGAGGACTTGGCGCAGTTCAGAAGTCTTGAATATTCAGGGGAGGATAATTCCCGAGCATAGAGAACACCAAAATACTCCAGGAAATGATCCATACGCTCTTGATTGAACCATTGTATTCCCTCAACCTCATTTAACTGGAAGTATTCTGGTACACCCCTGTGCTTGAATAATTCAACAAAAAATGCATGGGTATCCCTTTTAAGCAGGGCTCTGGCTCTGTCGGCAAACTCCAGGACAGTAAGCAGTCCGGCCAGATTGATGGTCTGAGCAGTACCGAGACATTTATTGATCTGATCCTCCAGCCCAAAGGTCTCAACCATGCTATTAGGGGACTGTGGACTAGCAGCATGTACCTGACGGGCAAAATAGGTGCAGGCAAGCACAAATCTATGCTGCTCCAAAGCATCTGCAGATACTGAAGCTAAAAGCTCCTGGGATTGACTTAACAGTACTTCATAATTCTGGGCAAAATCTTCAACATCCTCCAGCATGAGGGAAATATTTTCCATCTCCAACATGGCTTCCAGGAGGGGTGAAAATTTCATAAATAGAGATTTGCTATCCGGCAAAATGTCTTTGCCAGTGATTAGCTGCATCATATTGCAGAAAAGTCGATGGACTGGCTCCAGTTCAATCACCCGGAAGAGAGGGGCAAAATCATTAATACCCCTGCCATTCAGATCCTGATGAATATTCCACCAGGGAATTGCCTCTGTATCACTGACCAGCTGAAAGCCCAGGTAAATCTGAGATTCATAACCAGATAACTCCATAAATAAGCCCTGATTACGAATCTGTTCAACGGTTCTGATATACCATAGCCCTGAGGCCTGCTCCTGGAAGATGACATAATAGCTGTTCTCTACATCAAACGAGATGGCAACAATCAGATCTTCTGAAACCAGGTTGGGGTGATCTGATGTGGGATCCGTATTAAAAGGAGTGGATGTTTTTATCCAACCGGACTGACTGGTATAGGAATTATTGACCAGAACCAAAGAGCGTTCCGTACCGCTATGATTGGTGTAGGCAAAAACGCTATCCACTTTGTGCCCATCTGCATTCATAAAGGGGAATAATCTGAAATTTCCAGCTCCGGCATAGAGGTAGCGTTTTTTCATGAGGGGGAATATCAGGGCTTTGTGCTTGTTAATGAGATCTTCATCAGGGGTTTCATCCCAATAGGCACGACGATATTCCATACCGTATTTCTCTTCAAAACCTTCGATCTGAGCATGAGCAAACATGGGTAAACCAGGTAGTGTCACCATGAGCACGGTGGCACCAAAATATTTGTCACCCTTTCCAAACTGGGCAATGGCAGTATCTTCATCAGGATTACTCAAAAAATTCACAAATCGCTGTAGGATGCGGGGGTCAAATTCCAGGGTCTTGGCGATCATACCAAAGAATTTGCCATTCTCTTCCATCTTGAGCATATTCATAAATGCGCTGTTGTATACACGGTGCATACCCAGGGTACGGACGAAATAACTTTCCATCATCCAGAATGCCTCTGCCAGCAGTAAAGTATCAGGCACTTCCTTAGCCACCCGGTCAACAACTTCGCGCCAGAATTCTGCTGGAATAGCTGCATCAAAGTCAGCTCCACTCATGCTAAAATTAGCTCGGGAAGGGATATCCCCACCGGATCCAGGTTCTGGGAACCACAAGCGTTGAACATGTCGTTTGGCCAGGGTCATGGCGGCATCAAAGCGGATGACTTTAAATTGTCGCGCCACATTAAGGATTACCTGGATAATCTCCTCCCTCAACTGGGGATTGAGATAGTTGAGTTGGGCCGTATCATTCCAGGGCATGGAGGTACCATCATTACCATGATATATATAGCGTGTGCTGCCATTGCGATGATCGTGGGCTTTGAAGACAACTGCTGCATCGGAGCGGTCATAATAATGGTCTTCCAGGTGAATACTCAGGTCTGGGTCGTCTGAAAGGTCGCCGCCATCAAAACGATAGGCTGGGAAGGGGGAATTATCGGTGCTTATATACCATTCGGGATGTTGCTTCAACCAGTCTGAGTCCAGCCCGGTGTGGTTGGGCACCATATCACTGGCCAGGCGTATCCCTCGTTCCCAGGCACGAGACCTGAGATTTTCCAGGGCATCGGGACCTCCAATGCTGGGATCGATCTGGTATTCTTTCAGGGAGTAGGCAGAAGATTCAGCATCGGGATTTCCACACCAGTGTTTGATCTTTTTCGAAATACTGCTGCGATTCCAGAGACCAATTAGCCAGAGCACCGTAAAACCCTGTTGTCCCAGGAGATCCAATTCCTCATCAGGAATATCCCGCAAGGTGTTAATGTCGCGCTTATATTTTTTGGATAGCTGATCCAGCCAGACCAGAGAATTACGGGCAATCATGACTACCCGAGGCATCCAATCGCTGTCCTCGCTGTAAAATTCGCCGTCCTGGAGTTCACCAGAATAGCTGGGAACTTGAGATTCGCCGGGACCAAAACCACGGAAACGGTTTTCTTCCTCGAAATGGTCCAATCCTCGGAGCAGGTCCATGAGGTGAGATCCTAAAAAAGTGCTCCAGTGTTTGCGGATATAGGCGAGTTGTCCTTCAATTGAATTGGGTGCAGCCAGGATGGGCTCCATAAGGAGCTCAATAACATTTTTACCAGAACTGCCAAAACCAGTTGACCCAGCCGACCACTTGTTGATACTTTTTAATAATTTATCAGAGGTCTTGATCGCTTTGTGAAAATCTTCTTTGAACACCACATCATATTTATCAAAGGCGGGGTTATTCAAGGCCAGGATGTGAACCAGCAACTCTTCAACGACGACCTGAGTGTTGGGAACCGATTTTGTTTGCCCCTTCAGATACTCCTTAACACTAGTTGAAGAAGATTTGAAACTATCTGAGGGAAGTGCTTCCAGATAATTGCCTAAAAGATCATTCAGAACTGACGGGCTCAATTCCTTTTGAAGAAAAGTGGTGAGATCTTGGATATATGATGGGTTGACCTGGTTGCGGTACAGACGGATCAATTTATGGGAAAGCAGGGACAACAGACCCATTCCGTGCAGCTCACTTGATCTAAACCCGCGATCTGGTTGAAGCTCCCCCATTCTGTGGATCAGGTTTTGGAGCTCATGGTAATCGATCTTGAATTTACCACTTTCGAGGGCAAACATGGGAGGGCTGAATTTATAGGTTTGATCCAGGGCCTGCCTGAGATGGAACTCCAGATTGGGATAGCTGGGAGCATTCTGATTGGCCACTATTTCCGGGTGTGATTGCTTCAGCATGTGTGCTCCTTTGGCTCCATTTTCAACATTAAGGTAATAACATATAAAAACCAACCCATGCCAAGCACAAAGACGGGCTTCTGAACAGGTAAATATCTGCCCCTCACACCATGATATTTACTATTTTAAGTGAAGATTTTTGTCCCGAGCTGCTTCCTATAAAACTAAAATTAATGCTCATGGTTGGTTTGGTGACATTTATATTAGACCGGATTATTCGACAAGAAGGGAATATGAGAAATGACTGATGATTTCATGGATTCACCTGAATTTCAGGCACTGATTAAAGAATACTTGAACTATTTAAATACAGCGCTCCCCGGGGTTCGTAATAACCTTACTGATAAGCTGTATACTGATGTGTATAAATTTGGTCATAACATAAAGGGGACGGGGACCAGTTATGGCTACGAAAACCTCAGTAATATAGGAGCCGAGATTTGCAGCAACATCAAAGATGAGAACTACACAAATCTGGGATCACTCCTGGACAAAGTTGGTGATATTTTGACAGAGGCATTGTCTTAGTTTAACAATCAAAAAATTGGTGCTATAAAAAAGAGGCTGTCTCAGAACCTGAGGCGGTCTCTTTTGGTATATAGAGGTGTTTGGTTCAGAGTTCTCTAAAATGTCACGAGTTGTATTGATCCAGCTCAATTTTCATCAAGTAAAAAAAATGGGTATAGGGGTATAGGGGAGATAGTTTTTCAAGCATTTTCACTATACTTCACAACAACTTCATGAGATTGTAAGTAATAACAACCAACACGATTTCTACAATTCCTTTATTAAGCCCTCTACGCAGGGAGCGCCTGAAGTGTCGGTTTGCTTTGATTTGCCCAAACACAACTCTGGTTTCTACAGGGTGTCTTGGTCTTATGAGCAAAAGCATAGATACGAATTGCATCACGTTGGGATATAGCTGGATGCACCTCTCCCAGGATAGCTGTTCAGAACCGTATCTATGTCCATCATATTGATCACCTTTCTGATCAGGCAAACTTAATGGTTCTCTGGTATTCATTGGTCATAACCTGAGGAAAAAAGTGGGGACTGGTGTTGTTCGTAATCTTTGAACCTAGCTTTAAGGGGAGCTGACCCCTTTATCTACAACTATATCATTAGGCAAGTATACGCCCCCTATACCTCTAACCCTATACCCAAAAAAAGAGACCGCCCTATAGAGACAGCCTCTTTTTCAATTCTACCATAAGATCTAGTCTACCAGAGGATATAGAGTAGGAGGCCTCCAAAAACTATATAGGCAAATCCAAAGGGCACCCGCCTGGTGTAGACGATACTCTCCACATTGTAGACACGGTTAAAAAGCTCCCCCGCCTTGATCAATGTTTTGGGCGAGGTAACCAACAGCAACCCCGTGATAAATGCAACCACTGCAACAAATATTATGTATAACTCATACCCCTGCATCTGTATTCCTCACATCCTAAAGTGTTGTGTAAACCATAAATGCCGCAGCCACCATCAAAAACAGGCCAAACATATAACGGTTTCGATAGATAAGACCATCAATATTGTAAAGTCGGTTGCTTTGTTCCCCCAATTTGACCAGCGCCTTGGGAGCTACCAATAAAAGTGTTCCGATGATGATCGAAATAATTGATAATAGAATACCGAATTCTCGCATGTTGTTCCTTTGCTCAGTTTAGGCTAGATAATAATGACAAGTGATGTGGATTCCAAAGATTGAGCTTTAAAATTCTAATAAAGAGTTGTCTTTTATACCAAAATCAAAAGTTTTGAAATATTCTTCATGAAAGAAGTGATTCATCTCAAATCGACCTCGATCCAAGCGATTGGGTCCACCTGATCCTATGATATTGGTTGCAAAGATAGCACCCTCTATAAATGAAGTCGTTTTGGTGAACCTGAAGACATCAGGCGCATAAGCTATCCCGTGCATTTCCCCCTCAATATTTATATCATCGGTGGCGTAAGCCTGTCCCCATAGTACTGCAGCCCCCCTAACGATCATATCACCTGAAGCATATACCTCATTGTGGAGATTGGGCCGAAATTCTGGGGCAAGAGCGCTCTGATCTGTACCATAAAGTGTGGCATTATCCAGTTCAAGAATATCCCCTGAGATCATAATGACATTATCAGAAACAGTGGTTTCTATGCCTCGTGAATTCCCGAGAAGAAGATTCCCTAAGGCAACCACGATCGCTGGTCTTTCCGCCGATCCACCGGTTATGGTAACGCCCAATAATGAAAGCACATTGTTGCAATAGATAGTACTATCGGTATATGTGTTAAGATCAATGGTTACTTCTTTAAATGTTTTACGACCATCGAATTTATTGTCAGCAGTGGTGGTGATAGCAGCCGCAATTGCAAGCAGACTGTCATATGGAACGGTATCAAAATCAGGGTGAAACAGCCACCCAAGTCTATGCTCCCCTACTGAAAAATTGGCATCTTCCTGGCCTCCAGTAACCACTGCACCAGGAGGAACATATAGAAGGGTTGTATCACCTGGTGGGTCACCAATTGCCGTTCCAGCCTCCACATCGACATTCTGCCCGATGTAAATGTTATCGTTTAGGATAAAACTATTTTTTATCTGAACATTTCCTGACCCCTCAATAATGGAAACATCTCCCCAGACCGTTTTCATGGACATTTTTGTTAATATCCGGAAGAAACGTTCGGAACTTCCAAAGGTTCCCCTGCAGATCACCCTGTAGTAGAATTGCGGAAGTGGACCTCCAGTATCGCTGGCTTCACTGGTATCAAGCTCGATAGTAGCATTGTTGAAGAATGTATAGGGTCCAAAAAAGTCTGCTTCTCCACTTTCCGATTGGTAATACCCATACTCCATTCCTGACAGTGCGGTCCAATGTGCCTGACTGCCTGAGTATATATCGGCGAACTGGGAAACCTGGGTGGAAACCTGACGCATATACATGCTGGTTGCCAACCCCATGACAATGGCAAGGGTAATGGCAATCAGTGTCATACCAAACCCGGATTCAGGGTTCGATTGGAGGGGTACTATTTTCGTTTCAGAGACCATTTATTATATATCATCTATTATAGAATTTAATATTTTCAGGATATACGACTGACATCACCGGTATACCATCCGCCCCATCATCCATGACCAGCATCAGTTTCACCAGTTTAATATCAGCAATGACGGAGGTTGTGGTATTGTCTTCAGCATAATAACTGAACCTGGTGTCTGCACTGATCACTGGGCTTGCTAAAATTTTTGCACTCCCGCCCAGGACATCCTGACGTTTTAAGGAGTCCGCGGAAATAACATAATCCCAGGTGTTTCCATAAGCATCTGAAAATCTAAATTGATTTTCACTGGCAATCAGTATGTCATCTGTTGTTTTAAGCATCCCCACTTCACGTTGAAACAAATTGACCGCCGATAACCCCCGGGTGACTAATTTTTTCCTATCCGAAACATCACGCATAACATTAAAATTGACAGCAATGATGGATGCCAAAAGTCCACTGACAATCACCATCATGGTCATGGAGATAACCAGCTCCAGTAAAGTAAACCCTGAACAATTTTTCTTCATTAATACTTGCATCAATCAATCCCTGAAACAATACTGGTAAACACCACTGGTGAGTCCATGGCAGAATGATCTATACTTACTATGATGCGCTTGAACGAGGTGAACGCTCCGGCATTATTTAACCAGTTGTCAGGAAGATTCACAGAAAAGACACTGGATGTTACGCTATAACCATCATATCCATCGCTACTGAAGTCCCAGGTTGCACCGTTATAGTCATCGATGTCATCATAGAGGATGAGACTGGTTTCACCTGTATCTGTCCCCAGGGTCGAATCCCAGGGAGCAGTATCATTTTCATCAAACCGATGCATGCGGATGATGTTCATCACTGAATTCCCCAGCGAGATTGCTCTTAAATTCACTTCCACCTGACTACTCATACTAACATAATTTCTTTGAGCCAGTTGAATCCCGACAATAGCAACGGCAATAATACTTAAACCCATAATCAAATCGATTATGGAGAAACCTGATTGTGAATGCCTATGGGGTTTCATGAGCCATTCCTGTTTCCGCTACAAGGGTAATCGTTCTCGAATTAAGGATAATAGTGCCTCCAGTAGAGGGTGTCCCCCAATAATTGAAGGAGACTTCTGAACCAGCCCCAAATGAGGCACTTGTAATTCCCACGCCGGTGTAGTCAGTATCAAGATCCAGAGTATCCATCTCATTGGTTTCAGGGTCTGGAATAAGGGTCCGTGAACCAGCGCTGGGGCCTGTGAATAGGGCATAGCGATTTTGTACAGGCTCGACCACCAGCCAGGTTGTGTCATGACGACTGATGGCATAATTACGAATATAATTGATGTCTTCCACAATGCGCTCGCTGACTGCTTTTTCGCGGATGTCTTCAGTAATATCACCAATTTTTGGCATGGTTATTACTGCAAGAATACCTATAATCGAAATAATCAATACCAGTTCAACGAGGGTGAATCCTGATTTTGAAGTCAATGGTGACACCCGGCTCACCTATGGGCGGAAACTGTGAGAAACACCCGTATCTGGATCATCTATCTGTATGCCTGCCTGTTCATGTTCAGTTGCCGGGAGCAAGGTGTACAAATAGGGGTGTTCATAGGGATTATAAATAATTTTTGACCCATTGAAGAGCTGGGCTACTGTGCGACCATCATATACTGTGGTCGAATTAGCCCAGTCATGTGTCATTTTATTGTCCGAAGGTTCATCGGGCCAGACATCACCCTTTCGCTCTAAAAAACCCTGAAGATAGAGATTAATGAAGGCTTGCTTTATTTGTGAAATATTTGTTTCGGACATAATAAGTTTAGCTTCGGTCTGGGTCTCCAGGTAGGTGGGAGTTACCACAGCTGCCAGGATGCCGATGATGGATACAGTGACGATGAGCTCCAGGAGTGTAAACCCCTGACTAGCCTTCCCCTCTCGACTTTTCCGAAGTGTAATATCCATATGCTAAACTCATATTTGGGTGTGGACTATTTTTAATACTGATGCCCTCTTGGTAATCAAGAGGGCATCCATATCTGTTCAAGATGTCAATTCAGCGATATGATTAGATACCGAGAATCAGTGAATCTTATTATGGTCGATCAATCTCTGCGGCAAGTGTATATCCAGTACTATCGGTAGCTGAAGTCGTCTTATAGACATAAGCTTTCCAATCACCGTCAGCTTGATGATAAACGATTGTATCTGTTCCAGCTAAACCTGGTTTAATATCCCAATCTTCTGGTATTTCATCTAGAATACTGGAAAGTTTCATAGGGGCTTTGGGGTATACTTTGACACCAGTCGTCACGATCTTGTTTGCTGAAAACAGCTGTAATCCAGACTTGATATTACCAACAATGGATTTCTTATTCTTAATCTGTGCCTGAGCAGTGAGATCGAAGAATTTTGGAACTGCAACTGCGGCAAGGATTCCCAGAATCACGATAACCATGATCAACTCGATCAACGTAAAACCTTTGTTATTGTTCATTTTCATTTCATATCCTCCTGATACGTTTTGTTTGTTTTCAAATTCTTAAAGTGTGTATTTTGCTATAATTAGGGGTTGATTTACATCTCTAATTTTAAACATAGGATGGCTGGTCATATTCAGCTCAGGTGGGTCACCAGACCAGGTAGCACCCCCAACAGAATCAGGTGACACTGCAATTTCCCAACCGGCACCAAAAGGGGACTTGGGAACCCCATCTTTGAATAAATCAGTCACAATAATTGTAACTGGACCGGCTCCACGATCATATTGAATCAGTTCTGTATCATCTAACAGAGGTGTAAATGCATCTGCCCCACCTGTTGATACCAATTGAGCCAGAGCACTGGAACCAATTCCATAATGGGAGACTGATGTGTACTTGTTAACGATGGCTGAACCAATGGTATTCATTGTTTCCAGGGCTTTGTTGGCTTTACCATTTTGCTGGGCATCCAGATATGCTGGAACAGCAAATGCAGCCAGCGTGCCAATGATGGCCACGGTAACAACCAGCTCCATTAATGTAAAACCTTTACTATTCCTGTTCATTTCGTTTCTCCTGAAGTGTGTTTCATCAAACATGCCCACCAATAACGCAAAGGCTGTGCCAAACCTTAAGTATCTGTTTATTAAGGTTTTTTGAAATTACATTAAAATTGTTTTGTAGCATTACGAAACAAGGGGTGTACTTGAATGCTACACTTTGACTACGAGAAAAAACTCTATCCAGATGTAAATGGCTAGGGCAAAAAGAACCATAACCACAGAATATAGCCAGGTTGGATATGTCCGATGGAAGAACTGATAGCGAAATCCTCTTTTTGATTCTGAAACTTTCATGCCTATTGTTCTCCTCCTTTTCCACCCCGTCCTCAACCTCTCTTCTACCTTCTACCTTCTAACTTCTACCGTCTACCGTCTACCTTCTAACTTTTAACTTCTAACTTCTAACTTCTAACTCACTTAACCGCCCCATACATATTCCACATTGGCAGGAAAATACCCAAAGCCATAAACAATAACATGCCACCCATAAATACGGTCATCAAGGGTTCGATGGCACCACTAAGGCCTTCAATTTTTACATCAACCTCTGTATCGTATTGAGCTGCGACATTGGCCATCATATCATCCATGGCACCTGACTTTTCACCAACGGCAATCATTTTTACCGTCATTTTTGGAAAATACTTACTCTTCCCAAGCGCTACTGCCAGACTCACTCCCTTTTCAACTTCTATACGAGCGTTGGCGATCTCCTTACCAATCACCACGTTTCCCACTGTCTTTTCCACTGTCTCCATAGCCTTTATTATTTGAATTCCACCCCGGCTCAGGGTTTCAAGCATATGGGCAAAACGAGCTATATTGGTTTTTAGGAATATCTCCTTAAATACGGGGACCCTGAGCTTAAAACCATCTATGGCAAAGCGACCCTTTTCTGTTTTTGCAAAGGCTTTCAATCCAAAGATACCTGCAAAAAAACCAATAATCACCACCGGCCAGAACTGTATTAGAAAATCACTTGCCGTAATCATAACCACAGTTGGAAGTGGCAAGGCCATACCCTTTGATTCAAACATGGTTGAGAATTTTGGAACAATAAATATCATGGCACCAATAAAGGCCAGTCCCAGGGCTCCTGTTACAATCATGGGATAGCGCAAAGCAGATTTTACGTTGCGTGCGACCTCCTGATCGTGTTTGATGAAGGTGCCGAGCCGCTCCAGGATTTGCTCCATGACACCTGCTGACTCCCCTGCCCGAATCATATTTACATAAAGTAATGAGAAAACACCGGGATAGTCTTCCATGGCCTGTGAAAGTGATTTACCTCCACTCACAGCCTTGATAAGACCTTTTACAACCGATCGCATGGTCTCTGTTTCAGCTTGTTCCTCCAATGCCTCCAGCGCGCCTATAAGAGGAATACCTGAGCGAAACATAATGGCCAATTGGACCGTAAAATTTTCAATTTCGTGAGCTTTTACCTTTTTGCCCTTTTTAAAAATGCCGCCTCCGGATAAGGCACCCTGCTTGTGCTCTTTTACCGAGAGCAACATCTCTCCCCGCTCATCAGCCTGTGTAAACACCTCAACCTTTGACTCAGCTGTGACGACACGTTCTTCAACCGTCCCTGAATCACTCATGATCCGGCAGACAAAATCAGGCATCATTACCCCCACTAGTCCCTGAATTATCAGAAAAATTCAAATCGTATTTTTTAATTTTCCTGTATATGGCAGTGCGGGATATCTGGAGTTGACTGGCGGCCTGACTAATATTTCCATTCAGTTTTGTAAGTGTAAATTGAAGTGCATCCTTTTCTATCTCCCAAAGGGGGCGTATGGTATTCTGTTCCACCATCTTCATTGTTTCAGCTGTCGACGGCGAATCATCCGTATCTTCCTGCATGAGTGAACTATGGGAAAGCACTTCTCCATCTGATTGGAACACACTTCGAGTAAGCATATTTTCCAATTCTCTCACATTCCCATGGAGATCCATACGTGAAAGTGATTCGATGAGGTCCCAATTCACTCTTTTGATGGTTTGGTCTTCACCCCTGAGCAATTTCTCCAGGTAGAAGAGAACCAGAAGTGTCAAATCGGAGATCCTGGATCTCAGAGGTGGCAGCTTGAGTGGAATTACATTCAAGCGATAGTGCAAATCCTCACGGAATAAACCCTTGGCGATCTGCACCGGCAAATTTTTATGGGTAGCTGTGACCAGTCGGATATTAACTGACTTTTCTTTCACACTCCCCAATGGCTGAATTTTGCCATCCTCAAGGACACGTAACAATTTGACCTGGAGCTCCAGGGGCATGTCGCCGATCTCATCCAGAAAGAGGGTACCATTATTGGCGAGTTCAAATTTTCCCGCTTTATCCTGATTGGCGCCGGTAAAAGCACCCTTCTCAAAACCAAATAATTCACTCTCTAACAGATTCTCAGGAATGGCAGCACAGTTAATACTGACAAAGGGTTTTGCCCTGCGTTCGCTGAGCTGGTGAATGGTTCTCGCCACCAGTTCCTTGCCAGAACCGCTTTCTCCCTGGATAAGTACAGTATATCCGCTTGAAGCAACGCGCGTCATTTGGCGATACACATCCAGCATGGGCATGGAATTGCCCACGAAATCTCCAAATCCACCAGGTCTTAGCAGCTGCTTGGAAATCTTGCTCCCCAGACTATTGGAAAATTCGGTATATTTTTCCAACTGTTCCATGATGGCACTGAGAGAAGCCTCAATATCATCTATCCGAATTACACCAAAAAGTTTAGAAGTCTCATGTGCAATGCGGGCGTCAAAGTCTGGTCTGGCACTGAAGAGGATGATGGGTTGATGCGGGTGGACCCGGCGTAAATCTTTAATCCATTGGGGATGCTCATCTGCAAAAGCCGCACATGAAATAAAAATAGCCGTATAGGCATGAATGCTGACATAATTGAAAAGGGACACCCAGTCACTGGTTTGTGTGACTTGACCATACCGTTGTAAATGCTCCAGGAGAACTTTCTCTGGGTGGGGATCCTTCCTCCGCCGGGGATTAAGCATAAGGAATTCATGAGATGAATTCATCAGAGGGTAACCCTCATAACCTCTTCCACAGAAGTTTCACCGAGAAGCACCTTTTCTTTGGCAGCCTGGTTCAGTGAATACATCCCATTTCGGATAGCAGCTGCTTCAATTTCGTCCGAATCAGCTCCCTTAATAATTAAATCTTTAATTTCCTGATTGGGTATGAGGAGTTCAAATATACCTGACCTTCCCACGTAGCCAGAGTTGCGACAATGAATACAACCGACTGGTTCATGAATATCCGTATAGTCAGGCCAGGTATCGACTTTGATTACAAGCTTTAATTCATCTGTTTTTTCCACCGGCTTTTTACATCTGGGACAGAGAAGGCGGATGAGTCTTTGGGCCAGAATAGCTCTCACTGTGGAACTCACTAAATAGTTATCCACACCCATGTCAGTAAGACGAGTGAATGTTGAGGAAGCATCATTCGTGTGTAGGGTTGAGAATACAAGGTGACCTGTTAGGGCTGCCCGAATAGCCAGTTCAATGGTCTCCGTATCACGCATCTCACCCACGAGGATTATATCAGGATCCTGACGCATCATCGTTTTCAGTGCGACTGAAAATGATAGTCCAGCCTTATTGTTTACCTGACTCTGATTGATATTCTCCAATGAATACTCTATGGGGTCTTCTATGGTCATAATGTTTACAGCGACTGAATTGAGTGTATTTAAAGTCGCATAGAGTGTGGTTGTTTTACCACTACCAGTTGGACCGGTTACCAGTAAAATACCATTGGCTATTTTAATGGTCTCACGCCATTGCTTCAATATGTCAGCATCAAATCCCAATTTATGCAGATCAATCTTGCCTTTGGATTCATCAAGGATACGCATGACTATCTTCTCACCATTGGGAGTGGGAAAAGTTGAGCATCTCAAATCAACCGCTACACTTTTCTGAGCGAAATGAAAGCGACCATCCTGGGGACGTCTGGATTCAGCGATATCCATATCAGCTAAAATTTTGATCCTGGAAATCATGGGTGAGACTGAGTCCGTTGGAATAGAATAGTATTGTTGCAACACACCATCAACGCGATAGCGTATCCGAGCATCATTTTTTCTAGGTTCAATATGAATATCGCTGGCGCCCATGTTGACAGCCTCAAACAACAACATATCCACAACCTGAACAACCTCCGTATCCTCATGAATCTCACGGGACACAACTCGAACACCATCACCTGCTGCTTCAGTTTCCAGGAGCGAGGTTGTGGACCGGTAGTAGAGATCAATTGAACGCTCAATATCCATTTCAATGGATAAAACCAGCATGATTTCCAGACCGGTGTCGCGTGAGAGCTGATCAATCACATCAATATTCAGTGGATCTGCTGTAGCAATGGTGAGACTTTCCTCAATAAGAAAAAGAGGTATAATGGAATTTTTACGAGCAAAATCTTCACTCACCACGGCGAGCGCTTCATCCTGAATACTATATTTGGTAATGTCCAGGCTTGGAATTCCGAGGTGATCGCCGAGAACTTTTAAGAGATCTGTTTCTTGAACCAGACCCATACTGACAACGGCTTTGCCAAAGACCAGGTGATGTTCTCTCTGATAGGCCAGCACCTCACTTACCTGATTTTCTGAAATGAGCCCAGATTCAAGTAATAATTGACCGAGTTGTTTCTTTTCAGCAGCCATACAATTCTATACGCTAAGAAACATGGTTAAGTACCAGTCGATAATTTCACGACCACCGAGAAGACCGAGCCAGATTCCAATACAGATAAAGGGACCAAAAGGAACCTGCTGCTTCCGACTTATCACACCAGTGGGAATTAGAAATGCGAATAAGAGGGTGGCCGAGAGAAACGCCAGAAACATGGAGACCAGTCCCACATCCCAGCCCAGAACCCAACCTGCCATGGCAGCGAATTTGACATCACCAAAACCCATGGCTTCTTTTTTAAAGGCAATTTCACCAAAATATCTAATGGCCCAAAAAATGGCTCCCAGACCCACAAAACCAAAAAATTGAGTGGTGAGTATATAACTATTTCCACCAAACCATAGATAGAAACCAGGCAGAAAACCAATAATTATCATGGAGTCAGGAATAATGAGATGATCGATATCAATAAAGGCAATGGCAATAAGGAGACCCCCAAATAATGCAAAAACTGGCAGGTCCCAGGTAAGTCCAAATTTGAGATAAGTCACATAAAATACTGTAGCTGTGAGCGCTTCCACCAGGGGGTAGCGCCAGGCGATAGGTGTTTTACAGGATGAGCATTTCCCCCGCAGAAATAAAAAGCTGACCAGGGGAATATTTTCCCAGGGTTTTATCTTATGATCACAGCTGGTGCAGTGGGAGGGTGGAAAAGCGATAGATTCTTCACGAGGAAAGCGATAGATCACCACATTAAGAAAACTGCCAATTAGAAGTCCAAACAGAATGACAAAAAAGGATATCATACAGGCAAACTACAGCAGTGCTTCCAGCTCGGCGGGGAAGGTTTGGTAATTGAGGGGCTTCACCAGATATAACTCTGCACCACTCTGGGTACCAACTTCTCGATCTCGTTCACCATCCTTGGCAGACACAATAATTACAGGAATATCTCTGAATTGCTCGTCAAATTTTAACAGACGACATACTTGATACCCATTCATACCCGGTAGCATCAAATCCAACATGATGAGGTCAGGTTTCACCTCACGGGCCTTTGAAAGCCCTGAGATGCCATCTAAGGCCTCAAAGACTTCATAATCCAGACTCTCCAGGAGACGCTTGACTGGTTCAATAAAAAATTTCTCGTCGTCAACTATTAAAATACGTTTCTTAGCCATCATTCTTCCTTTTGGGATTCATTATCATCATCCAGCAGATTTATATCCTGCGTTGATTCTCTCTGTTCACTGGATGCGATCATTAATTTCAGGTCGGTTGGATAATCAGCAGAATCTATTGCTGTCATTTCACTAATCTTTTTTTCTTTATACAGTTTATATACAGCCTGGTCAAAGAGCTGCATATGTTCCCCAGCGCCTGATTTAATAGCCTGGGGAAGGAGATCTATGCTGCCCTTTTGGATTAAATCTTTAATACGAGCAGTGGCCACCAATATTTCTAAAGCGGCTGTCAATTTACCGTTTTCCATGGGGATGAGTCTCTGAGCCACAATGGCCAAAAGATTTTGGCTCAACTGCATTTGGGCCAGATCTTGTTCTGATCTATCATAAAAACTAAGGATACGGTCAATGGTTTGCGCCGTATTTGTAGCATGCAAGGTGCTGAAAACCAAATGACCGGTCTCAGAAAAATTCAATGCCGATTCCATGGCCTCCCGATCGCGTATTTCTCCCACTAATAAAACAGAGGGTGCTTCACGGAGGGCAGATTTTAAGGCTTTGCTAAAGGAAAGCGTATCGTGCCCCACCTCCCTTTGATTCACAAGACTCTTTTTATGGGGATGTAAAAATTCAATGGGGTCTTCAAGGGTCAGGATATGACCAGATTTATTGGCATTGCGATGATCGATCATGGCCGCCAGTGTCGTTGACTTTCCTGATCCAGTTGAACCCACAACCAGAACGAGACCCCGATCTTTCAAAGCCAGCTCAGCCAGAATGGGAGGAAGATCTAACTCGCTTAAGGTTTTTATGGCGGATACAATCTGCCTCACCACAAAACTATCCGTGCCACGTTGACGGAAGAAGTTTACTCGGAAGCGACCTATACCAGCCAGACTTAGGGTATAGTCCAACTCCTTGTGTTCATGATATTCAATGAGTTGCTCTTCATTGAGCATCTCATTCTTCAAGCTCTCCAAATTATCAATTGTGAGTTGTTCTTTCTCGATGGGATAAACTTCACCAGAGATTTTCAGCATGGGGAAGGCACCCACAGAGACATATAGATCAGAAGCTTCTGCCTCAGACATCACGGAGAGTAAATCTTGTAAGGAATACATATTCTAGCTCCCCACCAATTTCTCAAGATCTTCTGGGAAGGCGGCAACTTGAAGTGCTGCTTCAAGATCAACTTGTCCATCTTTTACCAAAGCGCCCAATGATTGTTCAAGGGTCATCATACCCTGGGCAGACCCCATCTGTAAGATGGAGCGGAGCTGGAATGTTTTGGCTTCCCTGATCAAATTCGCTACAGCAGGTGTCCCTGTGAGCACTTCAAAAGCGGCTACTCGTCCCCCACCCTTTTTCTTGAGGAGCATCTGGGATAAAATCGTCACGATGGTATCACTGATCATGATCCGAATCTGGTCTTGCTGGTTTGCTGGAAATTGATCAATGACGCGATCCAGGGTTTTGGTGGTATTGACTGTATGGAGGGTCCCAAAAACCAGATGGCCTGTTTCAGCAGCTGTTACAGCTAAGGCAGTCGTCTCGGGGTCACGCATTTCACCTACCACGATGACATCAGGATCTTCACGTAGGGCAGATCGCAGGGCCTGAGCAAATCCATGGGTCGTCGTTCCCACCTCTCGTTGAGTAATCAATGATAGTTGGCTGGTATGGGTAAATTCGACGGGATCTTCAATGGTGATAATATGTTTTTTTTGGGTTCGATTGATGTAATCGATGATGGTATTCAGCGTTGTGGATTTTCCACTACCCGTTGGTCCTGTAACCAGAAATAAGCCTTTATCTTGATGAGCCATATCCTTGAGTCCCACAGGCAGCCCTAAATCTTCAAATGAAAAAACTTTTTCGTTGATGGCCCTGAGCACCGCTGAGTCCCCGTGGATGCTCTTAAATACATTCACTCTGAAGCGCCCTATGCCCTTAAAATCAGCGGCAAAATCCAGCTCCATATCTTCTTCAAAGGTTTTGCGCTGAACCTCTGTCATGATTCCATAAATAAGAATATGTAAATCCTCAGGAAGCATGGGGGGAATATCCGTTTTGCGCATTTCACCGTCCACACGCACAATGGGTCTAGAGAAAGGATGTAAATGAAGATCAGAGGCACCAGTCTCCCTCACAAAATTCAGCAAATCCAGGATGTCTAGTTCCATTAGATGTCTCTCTATTTGTTAATTATGTTCGGTGTAATAAATATGAGCAATTCTCGCTGCTCAGTCGAAGTTCTGGTATGGGTGAAAAATCTTTTCAAAAATGGAATGCTGCCAATAAGGGGTGGAGAAGTTGTGGATTCATTCACCTGGTCAAAGATCAAACCTCCGATAAGCAAGGTCTCCCCATTCCCCACCATGACCCGTGTAGTGGTTGATCTATCCGAGATAATGGGCCGGTCAGAATTGGGTCCGGCAAAACCGACCAGAGCCTGCACCGTGGCACTCAGGCTCAAACTCACATATCTTTCCTCATTAATACGTGGTGTTACGCTCAGGGAAACATTTATTTCCACATCCTCAAACTGGTAAGTTTCAGCACCAAAAGCGGTGGCATCAGAGCCGGGAATGAGAACAGGATAGGACGTTCCAATCCCAATTTCTGCTGTTGTATTTTCAAAAGTCGTGACCTGGGGTTCCTGAAGCAATTTCGTATCAGCATCAGACCCCATTAGTTCCATAATAGAAGAAAACATGGGGATACTCAATGTGGCCAATCTGAGCTGACTTCCGCCGCTTAGAATAGTGGTTCCCAGCTCAATTAAGTTTTCCACCGTCCCGGCATCAGCCTGGATACTGGGTCCTGTCAAGCTGGTTCTTAAATCCCAATTTATTCCCAGGCGTTCATCAGTAGTAAGTTTTGTCTCAATAAATTTGACAGAAATATTGATTTGAGGAATTTTTTTGTCCAATTCATTGATAATATTTTGGATGCGGTCAAAATTCTGGGCCAGGTCTGTGATCACGATATGGTCGTAGACTGGTCCTCCACCAGCACCACCGGCACCTCCACCACCAGCCGCACCACCACCGCCACCGCCAGCCGCTGCACCGCCGCCACCACCGCCTAAAGCGCCAGCTAAACCACCACCACCGCCGCCTCCACCGGCTTCACCACCGCCGCCACTGCCACCGCCGCTACCTCCAGCGGATCCAGCCATTACTGGTGAATAAAGTTGAATTTGACCCTTTTCACTCAAAACACTGGAAAGGGCTGATGAAACGGCACTGGCATCCACATAATTCATCTTGAATACCCGGGTGTCTAACTCACCAAACATTTCTTCATCAGCAGGTTTTACCACAACGATATTGCCCTGTTGAAAGTAGTCATATCCATTCACTTTTAAGATGGCATCGAGAGCGGTCCAAAGATCGACATCCTTCAGTGACACGGTAACTTCACCTTCTACCTCAGGTCCCGTTATGATGTTAATCTTGTGCTGAGCTGACAGGAGTCGCAATATGTCAATCATATCGGCCCCTTTGAAATTCATACTGATGGTACCTGGCAAATCTGCACGTCGATCCCTGCGGCGTGGAGCTTTTCTTTCTCTGACTTCAGGCCAGGACACCAATAATAAATCGTCACCCAACCATTGAGTTGTGTACTGAGGAATTTTGGAGAATAGCATCTCCACAATGACTTCGTCTTCGTCTTGGGGATTTTTCTTTACAGAAAGACGCATGAGGGGTGACACGTTGGTGGTACGCGTAAAATTGTCCTGCGCCAAACTGGTTTTGGGAAATGTCAATGTGATTTTAGGTGGTGACTGGCCAACACTTTCCTTAAAATCTACTCGATTTGAGAGGGATATTTCCAATCCGGCTTCACCATTGGCTACAAAGGTAGAGACCCAATTTAATACCGTTTTGGGAGCTGCTGACAAAGTGACGGCACATAGTAGATGTGCCATAATGAGGATATATCGAATTTTATTATTCATCCATCTTGACCTTTACAATACTGGTTCCTCTCCGAAGGATAATATGATCAAATGCAATCTTTGTGATCTGGTACCCGGCCACCCTGTCCCCTTCTTCCAATATATCTCCATTAATCAATGCCATGCCAACATTTCCGACCCAGGAAATCCCAGTTAAATCAAGACTCGGAACGTCATCACCATCCATATTCCCGAAAAGGGAACCAAGAATTCCTCCCCCCAGAGCGTTGGTGGTTTCAGCCTCGGCATAAAAGAATGGATCTGACTCCCACCCACCACTCCAAGCCAATGACCTGAGCGGTTTTGAGGTTCTGGATTCAGAAACTTCACGAGCTGTGGCCGTTTCAGAAGAACCACCCTTGGCAAGACCAAACAAATTGTCAACATCTCCATTTCCAGAACCTATGATCCCTGCATCAAATAAGCCATAGGTCATCAAGGCTAAAAGGACGAGCAGGAGTATGGCGGACCGGGCATTGAGCTGTTTGAACATCTCCCTATGCCCCTTCGACGAAAATGTAGGTGTACAAATTTAATTCGCAGGTCAACATGCCACCGTATTCCATCTCGGTTTCCAGTTTGATATTAGCGATGTTCACCAGCTGCCGCATTTCAAGAAGGTCATCCAGGAAAGCTCCTATGGTCAGGAAGTCTCCATAAAATTTTATTTGTAATGGATAACACTTCACATGATTCTTGGGAATCTTCATCTCAGCGAACAAGGCTGGATAGGTATCATTCAGGGAGGGCTCGAAGGTTAGGATTTGCAATTTGTGGCGCTCTGAAATCTGACGAATCTGTTCAAGCACCTCCCCATATTTCTGATTATTAGGAACGATGGTTTTAAGCGTATCAAAATGCTCAATTTTTTCATTAAACCTGAGCTTGAATTCGTCATAACTCTCAGTCACACTTGCTAACTCGTCAAAGCGATTATTAATGCCTGCCAATTCAATTTCGAGTTCGGATATACTGCCTCCTGCCACAACCACGGTGTAATAAAACCACCCTCCTGTGGCCAGGAGGAGGAAAATGATTGTCCCGAAAAAAATATTTCGATTCACTTGACACCTATGCCAATTTTTAGCGTAAACAGCAATCTGGAATCATCTGAGCTGGGGGAGCCTTCTCGATCTATGCTGGTAAACAGGTTTAAACTTTCAAGGCGCATGATAAAGTTGGTAAGTTGTATGTCAGCAATTCCTGCATGGGCATTCACAATCCCACTTAAAGCGATACGGTCGACATGGGCGGCTTGCTTGATAACTGATCCGGCTTCTTTTGAACTTGCTGGCCGAAAAACGAGAGACGTGATTTTGATATTATCCGGGATTTCTGATGAAATCAATTTTAATAGTTTTATCTGATTTTCCGAATTGATGCCATCATTCTCTAAAAATCCCCAATAATTGCCCAGATACTGTAGATCATCCCGCATAATGAAGTATTCCTGGGATTGCTCAGATAATTTCTGCCACTGTCTATTCATGTTTGCGACACTTTCCTCCATGACACTCTCTTCCATGTATGCGAAATACCCGATAAGAAGATAAATAGGAATGAGAATAGCGGTGAGAAATATGCTCATCTTGTTAAAGACCTTGTACTGGAAATGTTGCTTCCTGGCAACTGGCAAAAGGTTTATACCTGCCGAGGTTTTCAGAGCTAGCCCAAAATTAGTGGCAAAAATAGGGATGAGCTGATGATCCAGCTCAAATTGATCTGAGAATTCAAAATCTCCCTGGCGGAGTGGATTCAAGTGCTCAGTGGTTCGCTCAAGCTGGGTTGCAAAAACTTCCACCAGATTGGGAATAGCTGCTCCTGGACCGGTGAGATATATTTCCTGACACTCAACATCAGCCACCTGTTTTCGGAAGTAATCCAGTGAGCGGTTAATTTCACTGGTCATTCTCTCAACGATGGGTCTCAGAAAAATGGAGATCTTGTACAGGCTGATCCCTGTTTCTGGAATATTCCCATCAGTATTGATAGGAATGCCATATCGCATGAGATATTCACTGGCCATTTTATCAGTGATATTGACTGCGTCATTCCCCACCATTACCCGCTGTATCAATGCCTTGTGATAATCTTTTACACCAACCGCCATTTCTCTGGTGAACTCCATCCGCCCTGACTTCACCATGGTGATGGTGGTTTCATTTTGATTCATGTGGACAATGGCGATACACCCACGGAGACGATCTGGATAACAATGCTTAAATGTTTCCCAATCAAGGAAGGGAATGGTGGTCACGTTTTGCAGGTCAAATTTTTTCTTTTTAAAGAGATCTGACATAAAGGTGATGGATTCATTGTTGCCCACACCAATAATGATATTCTTCTTGAGTTCACCTTTTTCAGAATCCAGCACCATATGGTCAATATTGATATTCTCACTGCTGAAGGGGAGATTCTTCTTGGCTGTCCAGGTAATCAGCTCAGCGATCTCCTTGCCTTTAACTGGTGGTGCTTTAAATATTTTCGTATGTGTCTCAATAAAGGAAGAATACATGCGGAACATGGTGTCTTTCTTCCAGAGTTTTGTATCAAAGGTGTCCAATATGTGAGCAATCAGGTCATCACGATGGGTAATCTTTTGATCTTCCAATTCATATGGAAGCGGGAAAATATCCATACCTTCTACAACGTTACGGTTGCCGGCGGAGACGGTTTTGAGGACTCGAATCGCTTCTGGCGTGCATTGGAAAGTGATCTTTTTTCTAACCCCAAAAGCCCAATTGCTGAATTCGAAGAAAAGATCAAGAACCTTATTGGGCTTTGGAACGTCCTGATGAACTTGAAAATATGTTGGATCTATTAACTGGGAATCAGTGGCCATTTCACCTGGAACTGTAGCAATTTTCTCAGGTTCTGCTGGTGGTTCGGCTTCTGATTCCTGAGGAGCATCCATTAATTCAGCTGCTATGCCCTGTGGAACCGTTTCGGGTTCAGGTACTGCTTCGTCTTTAGGTTCCACAACTGGTGGTGGGGAGATTTTTTTTGCAGCGAGATTCCCCAGTTTAGCCCTGATTTCATCAGAACTAACCGATCCAGATTTCTCATCACTAGGCGGAGCTTCATCCACGATGACATCTGGAACTATACTTGAACTTACTGGTGGGAGGTCTGGTTTCTTTTTGTCAGAAACCTCAGATTTTTCTGGAGGATCATTCGCATCCAGGGTGCCACTGGCATTGCCCTCGGTGGTTGATTTACCAGTCTGCTGAGACCTTAACAGGTCCAACAGGCGATTCGTCGCCGCAGAATCTTT
>JADHUM010000046.1 GCA_016784545.1 Candidatus Neomarinimicrobiota bacterium | reverse complement strand
TCAAGAAGCTGGATACCTCTTTTTCACGGATTATTACCGAAATGTTAAGGTGTAAATTAAGGAACCGCCCTGTACGGAACCGTACGCAGGGTGGTGTGAGAGGACGGATAGGGAATTAATCCCTATCCTCCTACTCGATACCCCGAAGTGTCTGAGAAATATTATATAAACGCATGAATGAGATAGTCATACTCAACGAAGCCAGCCTATCAAAAGCCACTGAGATACTCTGCCAGAGTGATGCCATGCTTCAAGCGGTTGTAGATCGGTTTGGATTGCCCCCATTATGGGCGAGAGAACCAGGATTTCCAACGCTGATACATATTATCCTGGAACAACAAGTCTCCCTGGCTTCGGCAAAAGCATGTTTTGACAAACTCAATTCAGCCCTGGAAGCATTGAATCCAGAATCATTTCTAAGCTTAACCGATGACGCTTTATTGAGCATTGGATTTAGTAGACAGAAAGCACGCTATTCCAGAATATTGGCACAATCGGTACTAGATCAATCACTCGATTTAGAGGAAATGGAGCACCTTTCAGATGAAGTTGTGTATTCTCAGTTAACTACCCTCACGGGTATTGGACCCTGGACTGCCAACATTTACCTCCTCATGGCGCTGGGACGGCCAGATATTTGGCCTGGTGGAGACCTGGCCCTTGAAGTGGCGCTTCAGAACCTTCTCGGACTTGATCATCGACCCCGGGGCGAGGAATTTCAGGAGTTGGCTGAAGGGTGGCGACCTTATCGGGCGGTTGCAGCCAGGATATTGTGGCATTATTATCTATGGCAATAGAACCATATGATTAAATCAAATTAATAGGAATAAATATGTCTGTTAAACATCTACAAGATTTGCCCCTGGAACTCATCTCAACAGGAGAAAAAACATCCAAGCAAGTGCTTATTTCTCATGAAGAGGGACCCAACTTTGCCATGCGGCGCTTTGTCATAGAACCAGGCGGCTTTATGCCATTGCATTCGAACTCAGTTGAGCATGAACAGTTTTGCATTGGAGGTGAGGCGGAGGTGGTGATTGGTGAGGAGACAGTCATGGTTAAGAAAAATGATGTGGTCTTTATCCCGGCTAACATCCCTCATAGTTATAGAACCACGAGCACTGAAGACTTCGAGTTTTTATGTCTCATTCCCAACCAGGAAGACATCATTGATATCAAGGAGTAAAAAATGAGGACGAATCTTAAAACACTAGACTCTTTGCTGGGAATCTTGATTATTTTTACCACCATGATTTCAAGCTGTAATATCAATGATGATCTGGACACTGAGAGACGTCGGTTATTAAATACGGACAAGCAATTTGCTCAGATGTCCCTGGATAAGGGGGCGGCTGAAGCCTTTAATTATTTTCTCACTGAAGATGCCATGGGAATGTCCCACAATCAGCATCCCGTTTTTGGGCGTGAACAAATTTACCAGGAAATGAAAGATGGACAGGAAGACTACGAGCTGGCCTGGAAACCCCAGCGAGCCGAGGTGGCGGGTTCTGGGGATATGGGTTGGACCTGGGGCAAATATGTGTTGAGCATTAAAGATGAACAGGGTGTTGAACAAAAGCGTTATGGAAAATACTTGAACATCTGGACCAGGCAGGATGACGGACAGTGGAAGGTTGCTGTCGATATGGGGAATTCCAGTCCTGAACCTGTTGAGCAAAATTAAATAAAAAAAATAGAACGGAAGCGATTATGGATTTTCAAGAAATAACAAAACAGGTGACCGAGTACATCACCACGTATTCCCTAAACCTCCTGGGAGCCTTGCTGATTTTCCTGATTGGAAAATGGATTGCAAGAAAATTGGTAGCATTACTGAGAAAACTCATGGAGAGGCAAGAAGTAGATGAGACACTCATCCGCTTTTTGGACAAGATTGTATTATACACCTTAATGGTTGTCGTACTCATGGCAGTAGCAGATAGATTGGGAGTAAACACCAATTCCTTTTTAACAATTCTTGGAGCAGCAGGACTTGCTGTTGGCCTGGCCCTTAAGGATTCATTGGGCAATTTTGCCAGTGGTGTCCTGTTGGTATTCTTCCGCCCATTTAAAATAGGAGACGCCGTGACAGCTGGTGGTGTGACTGGTAAAGTTGAGGCCATTAGCATCTTTAACACGACCTTTCTCACCTTTGATAATCAGCGTATGATCGTACCCAATGGTCAAATCACCAATGGCGTAATTACCAATATTAATGCCAATCCCATACGTCGTCTAGATCTGGTTTTTGGTATCAGCTATGGGGACAATATCCTCACAGCAAAAGCCATTTTTAAAAACATTCTGGAAGCTGAGTCAAGAATCTTAGATGATCCTGCACCTCAGATTGTGGTATCTGAGTTGGCTGACAGCAGTGTGAATTTTTTCGTACGTCCGTGGGTTAAGACTGAAGAATATTGGGCTATAAAATTTGATCTCATCGAAAAAATTAAAATAGCGCTTGAAGAAGCTGGCATCACCATACCCTTTCCACAGAGGGATGTTCACCTTCATCAAGAAGAAAAATGATCCCTTTCAAGGAATTCCAAACTCAGAACAAGCCGTGGCTCTTCTGGTTGTTATTTGGGCTCACCCTTCTCACAATTGTGGGGATGCAAATGACTGGGTCAACTCTTGTAAATGAGGCTGCTCCAGGGGGGATTGTTAGTTTCGAACTTGCCGGTACGCTGGCTGGGAGTCAGAGCATTATTGAATCCTGGCGTGGACCGACAATGACCTGGGCTGGTATTAATATGGGGCTGGATTTCCTGTTTCTCTTTCTCTACGCCACCACCATTGCATTGGGATGTTTGATCCTGGCTGATAGAATGCCGGAAAAATCTCACAGCTTGAAAGCATTAGGGAGATGGTTGGCCCTTGGAATCCTCGTCGCAGCTGGTCTGGATATCATTGAGAACATAGCGCTTGTTCTGTTGCTTACTGGATCCGGGAATGAGCTTTTATCACCCCTGGCTCGCTGGATGGCCATTCCAAAATTTGGATTGGTGCTCCTGGCTTTATTGTACATCATTGGTGGCGTGGTGAGTTACCTGACGAACAGGATTAAACTGTCAAACAGGACTGCTTAGCAAAAACATCTACAAGTAATTAGGATGAGAAGCCGGTCGTTGTTCTACGATTTTGTGATGGCATCCTGAAGCTGTGAGCGAAGTTCCAGTACAACCTTCACGTAATTCTTTGAAGGGTTGTATTTATAGACAGCCCGCCAATTGGCAGAATTCTCTGAAAAATCAGTACTGCTGATATCATAGTTGCCACGTTTGAGGAGATAGTTGGCGATACTGGCCATGACGTCGGCCCATTCAAAGGGTTCACGAACTCCATCACCATCCATATCGACAGCATAACTTTTAAAGCTGGTTGGCATAAACTGTCCATAGCCAAAGGCACCAGCGTACGATCCCTTTACATCATGCGGTCCCAAACCATCAACCCTGCAGATCATAAACCAGGCTACCATTTCATCCTCAGCCCATTTTGCCCTGCGGGGGATATTGTGAATGATAGTATGCAGGGAGTTAAAAACAGGGTAGGATGAGGCATAAAGTCCATATTGAGTTTCTACACCGACAAAGCTGAGGATCAGAAAAGGATCAACACCGTATTGCTTGGCCACTCTGTTTAGGAGCTCGGAGTGCTCGTTGTAAAACTTCACACCACCATTGACGCGTTTATCATTCACAAAAATCTGGCGATAGTCTGTATACTCCATTTTTTCAGCAGGTTTGGAAAATCTGGCTGAAATGTTAGGCTCAATTTTAATGCCGGGGTTTGAGAAAACCTGCCAGGCATAGGCGGCTGGGACTCCGCTGCGGCGCAAGCGTTTAATAACCCGTCCATACACCTGTCTGGCTTGTTCATTTTTTGAGATAAGATTAACCATGTCTTTTTCAACTTGATTAGACCAGCTGGCTGGAGCCGTGCCATATTTTGAGTCGCGATCTGCATAGACGAATAGTCCAGTCAACAGCAGAATGATGGTGAATGTATTTCTCATGTATGGAATATGGTAAGTCTTTGTCATGTTTCCAAGTTACTTCAGAACTGTTATCTTGCGTGTGATCGAGATATCATTGGCTGTCATTTTAACCAGATAAAGACCTGAAGACATGCTGGAGGCATTCCAGCGGGTCACATGGTATCCGGCAGCCAGGGGACCCCTGAGCAAATTGGCTACTTCATGTCCCTTGAGATCATAAACTTGAATGGATACATCTACATTTTCCGGCAGTGTAAATGGAATACTGGTCCAGGGATTAAATGGGTTGGGATAGTTCGGAAGCAGAGCGAACGCCAGGGGATGCTCAACCGCTTCATCGCCCAATGCCAGATAATCCCGGGTTACTACCCGCAGATCATCAATATAGTAGACACCGGTTACGGGTTGACCCGGGACATAGGTAAGCTGAATGCTGTCAAATTCAAGGGTGCCGTTCAGAGTACCATCACCAATCCAGGTTCCAGTACCATCTTCAGACATATCCCAGTTCACCAGTCTCCAGCCGACCCAGTCAATGGTAAACCAGGGGCTGACTTCATGGGCACCACTACCGGTGATATTATCGTCCACACAAAACCTGAACTGATTGCCATTGCCATCACCAAAGATGTAGGCCTGCATTATTTTGCTGGAGTTAAAATGGACATTACGAGGGGCTCCTCCACCCAGATACTCACGCAAAAGCCAGGCGCCAGCGCTTTCCAGCCAGGTATAATTCAATTCCATGGCTGTATTGCTGCCAATATTCAGAGCGCTTGTTTCAGTGCTTGCCGCAACCGTGGTGAGATCACCATCAATACCAGTGGTGCTGCCACTGCCACTGGGTGGCCACCAATTGCCTACCCCGCCCTCGTAATTGTCAATATTTGTGACGGCATAATCATAGGTAGAGGTCGTGAAATCAATTGATGTTTCTGAATTTTGAATATTGCCCAACATATCACTGAAACCAGGTAGAACGCTTACCCTGTATTGTTCATTGTCAAGGAGGTCATTTGTGGCATATAATACCAGCAGACTCTTATCATTGATGACATAATGCTCCAGAATGGTTTCTTGTATCTGTGAATCAGAGACCCGCTGAAGTACCACTCGACTTTCAGCATCATTATCGAAACGAATTTCTTCATCCCAGGAAATATTGAAAACGGGACGTAAATCAACCAGCTCAGCATTTGAACTGGGATAGGTATCTTCAATAACTGGTGCAAAATAGTCTCTTGAACTCGTCCTGAAGGATACTGAAAAAGCATCTCCACCGGTTCCATCTTGATTTCCATCGAGAGGATACCCTGCCACATCCATGGCGGTTCCAGCAATGGTGATGGTATACTCTGTGAGGAATTCAAGGGAATCAGCAAGAATCCAGCTCATGCGTTTTCTATCCTGAGATAAGAAGAGAAATCCTGCAGCAGATGGCTCAATGGAAAAGGCATTCTCCAGTGAGGTTCTATCCATGGCTTTGGTAAATTCAAAAACCGGGTTTCCCCAAACGGCCCAGGTTGTATCTCCGTCTTCTGGATGAGATTCAATAACCATAGGTGGTGCTGTGTTTACCAGTAAAAAATTTGATATGGTTGTTTGATTTGCTGTCACCGTAACGGATGATGTGTCTGTGGCATATCCTGCAGCAGAAACAATCACTTCATAGGTGCCAGGATCCAGGCTGTCCACTTTGAAATAGCCATTATTGTTTTCACCACCATAGTAGTGGTGACCACCTGGTTCAATGGAGACGTCGATATTGTTGACAGGCAGCCATTGATCTTGCAAACTTTCCATTGAGTAGTAGGAGACGATATTATCAGAATCCTTGATGAGACCTGCGATGGCACCGACCGTGAAGCCGGGCTCTCCAAAATATGCCAAATAGCTGCGAGCCAAGGCCATGGCTTCATGTTTACGATAGTCCAGATTCATGAGACGCCATGATTCAGGGATATAATCATGGAAGGAACCTTCAGAGATGGTCGCTGGCATATTGGCTGGAACAAGTACTCCATAGCCATAGGTCCAGGTTGGATTTAAAGTCAGGTCGCCGATTGAAACGTCTTGGGTCGTGTGGTTAACATCATGAATAAGCGGTGCCATGATGTTGGCCATGGTGCGGGCAAGTGGAAAGGTCGGTGAACTTGTGGTTCCGTTATAAATAACCATGGCATAATTGGCCTGTCCATTCCAGCCATTACTATGATTGCTGTTAAAGTAATCCGCATTGAAATTGTTGGCCACGGCAGCTCGTTCAGAGAGCCCAAGATCATCAGTTGTGTTATTGTTGCCAGTACGGGTGATGGCAACCTCAGCACCCAGTCCCTGCAGGATACTCCTCAGTTCCAACCCCTTGGTCAAGTTCGATTCAGACTCCCAAAATCCAGTTGCTTCAATAAATCGATCATCACCTTCATGTCCAGAGTGTCCTGGATCAATACAGATTCTTACACCTGTCAGATCCTGTGCGAAAACCATTGAGGCAATCATTGCCAGCAGAAATATCTTTTTCATCATTGCGCCTACTCCACAATCTCAAATGAGGTTTCCATAATTTCACCCTGGAGAGAATGATAAATCACGTGCTGTCCGTCAGGTGCCCATTGAGGATACATCTCAATAATGTCGGGGGTATCAGTGATTTTCCAGGCATGCTGGCCATCATAGGATACAATCCATATCTCTGATTCAGTATATTGACTACCGTCATCCAGATCTTGCATGTAGACGATGTATTTACCATCAGGTGACCATTGTGCCGCATGGGCATCCCCCAGTTCAGCAATAATTTTCCCGTCAAGATCACATACAAAAGTTCCCTGTCCGGTCATAGTATATACCACCATATCACCAGATGGAGATAATTCAGACCAGATGTAATTACCCTGGCCCTGTGGAGCCAGGATAGTTTGAACACCCGCCTTGAATAGCTTTATGGAGAGCTTGTCATTTAGGATGGTTGTATAATCTGCCAGATTCCTCTCGCGCTGGCCGGTGATGGCATTGAGGATGGTTGGTGTTTCGTCAATTAAATAGAGCATTCGATGGTCAACCATGTTGGCCGGTGATACGAACCTAGCTCCCTCTGCAATGAGGTGATTGCCTGATGCATCAGCTTTGTAAAGGGAGGTGAATTTTCTGCCCTTCTGATAGTCATCCTGGCGATAGATGACAGTTCCATCAGACAGACTACGGGGCTGATATCCAGCACCCTGAACGCTGGTGATCTGGCGCAGTTCTTCTGAGGACCTGTTTAATATCCAGAGTCCAGTATAGGCATTTTGAGTCAATAATATTGATTCCCCATCCATGGTGTAGGCAGGGAAATAGAAAGGCGTATTGACGGTGCTGAGGAGCACCTGTGTATCCTTTATGACCATGTCCTTGCCCAGCAGGATTGTGGAAAGGGCTAAAATCAATGCAAAATATTTTATCTTCAAAGTCCCACTTCCCTGGGGTATCATTTCTCTCACCCCATAAATTAAGTTTTTATGCATTCATAACTGCATGTGAAAAGCCCCCGAACATAAGGCTCAGGGGCTTAAATAAAAGTGATCTGGCTTAAACGCTGTCTGACTACTCCTCTATTTTAGAACCATGATCTTGCGCGATTTTGATACGCCATTTGATTCCAATTTGATCACGTATACTCCAGACGGTACATCAGAAGCGTTCCAGCGTGTCTCATGATATCCGGTTCCAAGATTTCCACTGATCAGGGTGGATACAAACTCTCCCCTCAGGTTATAGACGGTCACTGAAGCTCGGGCTGGTTCGACGAGCGTAAATGGAATGGTTGTCCAGGGGTTGAAGGGGTTGGGATAATTGGGCAGGAGTGCAAATTCAACTGGCTGTTGCAACTCCCTCTCGTCAACATCGAGATAATTCCTGTCAACCACTCGAAGATTGTCAATATGATAGGTTCCAATGTTGTCATTGCCTGGTGTGTAGCTAAGCTGGATGCTGTCAAATTCAAGTGTACCATCCAGGTTTCCATCACCGATCCAGACTCCTGTACCGTCCACTGCCATATCCCAGGTGACCAGCTTCCAGCCATACCAGTTGATATTGTACCAGGGACTCACCTCATGGGCGCCGGCACCACCAATATTATCATCCACGCAAAAACGGAAGGTGTTTCCATTTCCATCGCCGAAAATCCAGGCTTGCATCATTTTGCTGGAGTTATAGTGAACATCCCGACCGGCACCACCGCTTAAATATTCGCGAATAAGCCACGAGTCAGCACTAGTATCCCAGCCATAATCTATCCGGAGGGATGTGCTATCTGTGTCAGTAAACACGCTGAGATCTGTTACAAAGTCTCTACTGCTAAAATCTAAAAGAATTCCTGTTGTGCTCCCTGATCCAGTTAGGGCCCACCAAAAGTTCACAGCATCGGTTTCAAAATTATCGATACTTGTTGCATCATAATCATAATGTGTTGTTGTGAAATTCACGAGGACTTCCTGAGTACGGATATTCCCAGTGAGATCTTTTATTCCAGGTAATATTCTTAAACGATAGGCTTCACTATCCAGCAAATCATTCAGGGCATAAACAACGAGAATACTCTTTGAGTCAATGACATGATGTTCCAATTCGAATGCTTGCAACTGGGAATCGGTAACGCGCTCAAAAACCAGCAGGTCTGCACTGACGCTGGCAGAATCCAGTTCCTCATTCCATGTAAAATTGAAAATTGGTTTCAAATCGACTGAATTGGAACCAGAGGATGGGTTGGTTGAAGTAACATATGGAGCTGTCATGTCTTCTGGTCCGGTTCTGAAATGTAAATTCCAGTCATCACCACCCACGGTGTCCCGGTTGCCGTCAATGGGATTGCCAGAAAAGTCTGTGGCTGTCCCGGCGATTGTAATCGTGTAGTCCGTGAGAAACTCAAGTGTGTCTTCTACAATGAATGACATTCGCTTGACATCTCTTGTGAAAAAGAAGGATCCAGCCGTAGCCGGGTCGATGGAAAAAGCAGCTTCAACAGTAGCCCGGTCCATGGTTCGGGAAAAAGTAATGGATGGATTCCTCCAGGCAGCAAAGAGGGAGTCACCCTCTTCTGGATTAGATTCCACAATATATGGCGGCGTGTTGGGAGCCATGAGAATATCCAGATAGGTCACAAAATCATCTGACATATCTGTTACTATCAAAGTGTCTGTATAATATCCCTCTGCAGACACGATAACTTCATAGCCTGAATCAGGCAGGTCTTCAAAGAAATAGAAGCCGTTGTGTAATTCATTTGGATCCGAGCTGTATTGATAAAACTGAGATTCATATGAATCAGTGGTGTATGATTGGCCATTGACCTCAACGGTAGCGCCATTTAGGCGGATACCTGTCTCTGAATCAGTAATGATTCCAGCAAGAATACCGGGGTAAGGTCGTTCAAGATTAAAATTATCGAGAATAGTCCAGAACATGCTATAGGCCAGCATGCGCGTATAGTCGGTGTTCATAAACAGCTGATTTTGAAGAGGATTTGTATGATATCCCTGTTCGCTCAATTCGCTGGCCATCGTTGTTACCCGATTTACATGAAGCCAGGGCCCTGGATTATTCACTGTACAGGGACTTGAATGCCAGGGGGAATAAAAACTACAATCTCCAATGGATCCAGCAGAGCTTTGGGGAATACGCATGACGTCTGAAAGCACCTCTACCATGATATCGCTCATGCCTTCACCACCGACTGGTGGATCTGGGGTGCCATCCCAGAGTTCACCCCAGAGGAGGAGCACATTGTTGCTGGTGGCACCACCAGCATTGCTATGAATAGAGTGAAACCATGCAGCACCCCTATTGTTGGCGTCAGCAGTTCTCTCGGGTAGACTTACATCAACCTGATCATTATACCGGGAAGACCATACCGTGTCGATGTCTGTTTTTGAGAGTAGAAGTTGACGCAAATGGAGCGCTGTCTGAAGCGTTTCCTCAGCTTCTGAGTACCCATTTACACCCATATTCTGAGTGCGACTATGACCAGGATCGACAAAAATGTTCCAACCAGATAGGCCGGTAACCTGGGCATTCAATAGTGTCATTCCAAGGATGAGGAAGAGCATTAAATTTTTCATACCTACCTCCAGCCCACTTGTTGAATGAATAGTTGGCCGCTTTGATCGGTATCATAGACAATCCAGGCGCCATCAGGTGACCACTGGGGGTTCATTTCAAACAGGTCGGGGGTTTCTGTCAACTTGGTGCGGGCACTGCCATCAATATGGATGGCGTAGATGTCTGAAGCAGTGACGGAATGACCATCATCAAAAGTGAGCATAAAAGTGATCCACTCACCATCTGGAGACCAGGCCGGTGCACTGCCTCTTCCGAGACTCACACGGTCATCACCATTTACTTTTGCCAGCCATAGATTTTGCCCGGCAGTTGAGTAAACCACATGTGAACCATCTGGGGATAGGGCATAACTATAGATATGATCCTGATCTGAAAATTGTGTGGTTTCTGAGGATTCGGCTTTCAATGGTTGGGTCATCCTGGTCTGGAAGCGACCATCTTTAATATAATTGACCTGTGGTTGGCTCAGTCCCTGGTTTGAATCACTGGTGGGGAAGCTTTCAAATTTTTCAGCAAAGGTGAGATACAGATGTGAATCATCTTCTGTCCAGAGGGGTGTGCCACTCATTCTGGTGCGAGGTGTGGATAGGGATTCCATACTGCCATCGGAGATAGTAAAACTGACAAGGGTATGGGAGCGTCGCATGTTGTTGAAATGTGAAATTTTGGAGGCAATTCGAGTTCCATCATGTGACCATGCAAATCCATATCCTGCTGAGTAGTCACTACTGATTTGTCTGACATTTCCTGTAGGGAAATCTAAAAGATAGAGACCGGTATAGCTAGGTCCCCCAGCTGCAATCTGGTCTCCATCGGGTGACCACTTGGGTCCCATATAATATTCTCCAGGTCGACTCAGTGCTATTGGGTCACCCTTGGTCTCAATTTGCTCAGCCAGAGCAAATGTTGAACAGAGGATAAGTAAGCAGATAGTAGTCCCCACTTTTTTGGTCATAGTAGCTCCATTTATTGCCGTTGAATGTTAGCTCAACTAGTTTGTAAATATTCTTACCAAACTAAATGCATGATTGCCCACATGCAAATATCAAAAGCTTAACAATTACAATACTTACAGGTGTTTTTTCTTGGTGTGTATAGGCATAAATAAAAACCCAGGCTCAGATTGAACCTGGGTTGACTTTTTTGGGGATGTGTCAAAGAGAGGGGGATGGATAAAAACCTATCCCAATTGGTTAATCACCTCATCATCACTCAGGGGGAATCGACCCAGTTCTTTTTTTGAAAAGATCAATTTATTGTCCTTCCAGATATTATAAGCTCCACCTGATGAAGGCAGGATGGTAAGGTCTTCGACTTCATTTCCGAATCTATCAAGAATGCCTGCAACCAAACTGGTTGCTCGGGGTAGGTAGTTTCAGGTAACGCAATATTCAATTTTAATTTGCATGGTTTTCTCCTTTATCGTCTAAGCTAAATTTTGCAACTCAGCTTGACAACTGCTGAAAAATAGGATTAGTATCACGGGATGTCAGTCGAAGTCACAACAATGGATCACCCCACCCTGCTTTTTGATGGTTATTGCAACTTGTGCAGCGGATCTGTGCTGGCTGTCATCAAGCGGGATCCACAGGCCATGTTTCGGTTTGCCAGCCTACAATCACCACTGGGACGATCCCTTTTGGATCAGCATGACCTTAATCCAGATGAAATCAATTCAGTCGTTCTGATTCATGAAAAGTCGTTCTCTCTAAAAAGCGATGCTGTGTTGGATGTTTTTCAGCTATTGGGCGGATTCTACCGACCCTTGGCAATTTTTAAATTCTTGCCCACCTCATTCCGTAATAGGATTTACGACTGGATCGCAAAAAATAGATATGTCTGGTTTGGAAAAAAGGACGTCTGCATGATTCCGACGCCAGAGCTGGAGGATCGCTTTCTTACTTAGGTCGTTACCGCGTTATGTCTGATTTCAGCTTTGCGGATACTACCGGAAATATATTGAACTGCAATAAGTGAGATAAGACTCATCACGGCACCAGCGACAAATGGAATTCGATAGTCAATAATCCAGGCCAGGCCACCTAAGACGGGGATAACCACTGCAGCAATGTGATTGATGGTGAAGCCCATGGCCATGGTGGGAGCCATGTGGTCGGCATCGCCTACCTTTTGGAAGAATGTGCGTATACCCATGGAAAAGTTGAAGAAAATATGATCAAGGATGTAGAGGACAGCCATGACTGCCTTGGTTTCTACTGTGGCATATGCGATAAAAATAAAGATGAGACTGAAATATTCAACGGAGAGTACCTTTTGTTCACCAAAACGAATGATGGCCTTGCCAATCAAGGGACTGAGAAAGTAATTGATGGCATTGTTGAGCATGAATAGCATGGTGATTTCTTTAACGCTGAACTGAAACTTTTCCACCAGCAGGAAAACGGCGAAGGCCACAAAAATCTGACGACGAGCACCTGCCATAAAGGTGAGGAAATAGTAGAGGCCGTAGCGTTTTCTGAAAATCATCTTCTTTTGCTGGGGTACTACATCTTGCCGTGTGGGATTTTGAAACATGCCCCAAAGTCCGGCAATGACGATTAAGCCACCCAGGATACCAAACATTAATTCGTAGCTGAGAACCGAGCTGGCTCCCAGTAAAACAAAACCAATAATAATGGCTGAAGCAGACGAATAACTGCGCAGTTTTCCCATGACCCATGGAGAGGTGTGGGTATCAAAATATTGGAGTGTCAGGGACTGATTCGTGGTTTCAAAATAGTGAAATCCAAAACTCATGATCAGGGTGGTGAAAATAAGACCAGTAAATGAAGGGAATACGCCTGTGAGGCTGATTCCAAGACCCAGAAAAGCAACCGAGAGGGCAGAAAGACGGTGCTCTTTGATGACCAGAGTGACAAAAACCACCAGGAGGGCCAAAAATCCAGGAATCTCCCTCACGGATTGAATCACACCAATATGGTTGCCGCCCAGGCCTACAACATCAACTGCAAAATTATTAAAAAGGGTTCGCCAGACCTGAAAGCCCATGGTTGTCACAATGGACATCACAGCCAGGAATAGGAACATGCGATCTTGACGGGCTTTTAGCATAGGCGGCAGGCTAACCCAAAAAGTGAAAATATGGAACGCCTATTCCCGATTTTTATTTATCAGTTAAATGGACAAATATTCTATTATATTAGTCAAAATGTAAAGAGTACTTGTCATAATATCAATTATAGATTACATTGCACTTGATTTGAAATGAGGTGAATGTGGAATTAGAGAATGAATTGAAAGTGTGGCGTGCGAGACGCGATATCACACAGGCACAATTGGCAGAAGCGGTAAAGCTCAGTCGTCAAACGATACATTCTATTGAAAGAGGAAAATTTGTGCCTTCTGTGCTTTCCGCGCTGAAGATTGCCGCTTTCTTTGGAACCAATGTGGAGGCAATATTTTTTGCCAGGAGGGATGAGAAATGAAATTTCGAGGGAATTATTTACTCTTGTTCAGTGTCCAATTTTTCAGTGGATTTCTAACCTACTATTGTTGTGTGAAATTTGGAATAATAGGTGTCGCCATCGGGTTCATTCCCTTTGGGCTTGCACTTATTGCCGTTCAAATGAAACACGACGCCGATGAGAGAGAACTGTCTCTCGTCCATAAAACCGATAGTGCTCAAAGTATTGTCATCGCTGTCGCAATGGCGATTGTCTATATGTGGTTTCCTGAGTTAAACTGGTTTTATCTCTTTGTGGCAAATATTTCAATTGTTCGAGGGGCTATCGGCGTGGGGTTATTTCTGACGAGTTGATGAATTAGCCAGGCGATCAGAGTATGTGCCGACTCTGGTACTGGAAAATGGTGTTTCTCACTTAAGCAGGCAATGAATAGAAGGATATGTGAATGAAGCGAAGAGAATTTATCATCCAAACGGGTACCGTAATCAGCGCAAGTATGCTATTCCCAGGCACTATTCTGGCTGGTAGCAAATCTGAGCAAATATTGGCAGGAACTCGCCGTCCCAATCCTGACGATTTTAAACAAGCCATTGTCAAAGCAATCTCAATCGGTATGAATGCCCCCAACCCACACAACTCACAGGCCTGGAAATTCAAGATTATTTCTGACCTTGAAGCCCTTTTCTATGTTGATGAAACCCGACTTTTGCAAGCAACTGACCCTCCAGCCCGACAAATCCATATCGGTTGTGGGTGTTTTCTGGAAACCTTGCGTCTCGGTGCATCTACCCTGGGCCTTCTGGCGGAATATGAGCTGTTGCCAGAGGGAGATTACTCACTTGAAGAGGCTGGACTGAAACCCGTTGCTTCCATTGAGGTGACTGCAGCGGTTGACATGCAATCACTTCCACTTTCCGACTCAATCTATTCACGTCAGACCAACCGAGCACTCTATGAAGGAGAACTGATGTCCTCTTCAGAGTTCAACTCCATAGCCGAGTTGACTTCAGCAAAACATACAGAAATCAGTTTCTATTCTGAGCCTGAAGTCTTAAATGAAATGGTGGATATTCTCTATGAAGGCATGGTGGTGGAGGCAAACACACATGTGACCTACGATGAATCCCGAATATGGTTTAGGAGCAGTCAGAAAAAAATTGAGACCAAGCGAGATGGTATCAATTTACGTACTGATGGCACGAAAGGGCTTTTGCTCTCCATTATGGAGTTTATTGTGAATGAAGACAATGAAGCGAGCTGGCATAAATCAACTGCCATCAACGCCTTTTTAAAATCCTATCGTAATAAAATCTACACGGCCAAAGGAATAGTCCTGTTTAAGACTCAGACCAATACCCTGTCAGACTGGATCAAAACGGGTGTTGATTATGTGAGATTTCAACTTGCAGCCGATGAGCTGGATTTCGTGATCCACCCCGTTAGCCAGGTTTTACAGGAGTATCCTGAGATGGATGATCTCAGGATACGCTTCAATGAGCTGGCTGGGGTCTCAGAACCCGCTAAAATTCAAATGGGAGTTCGTATTGGCAGGGGTGAAAAATTATATTACTCATACCGCAGAGAACCAGAAAATCTATTGATCTGATATCAGCAATCTTCCCCTGGAAATATTGCCTTGTAAGGTTTTGCTTGCCACTATTTCTCCCCGTCTGATAACCGTTTCAGGAAACAGAGCCGGAAGACCAGCATAGGCATTCCAATCCAGAGATGTGTCCAACCGGGATTCCCAATTCTCCGTGATTGACCAGGGGTCGACAATGAGTAGATCAGCATGGAGACCTGCTTTGATACTCCCCTTGAGGTGATCAAGACCAAAAATCTCAGCAGGATTTCTGCTGGTAAGACGAACCAGCAACTCCAGATCAAGCTGTCGCTCCATGAATTGCGCCAACAGGATTGGAAAAAGTGTTTCCACACCGCCCATCCCATTGGGAATGTCCTGAAAGGGAGTTCCTTGTGGCTTGTCTGCGAGACAAAAGGGGCAGTGGTCAGAACCAATAGTATGAACCTGACCCTTCTGGAGACCCAGCCACAATGCGTCACAGTCTGTCTGAGAACGCAGGGGCGGACTGGACACAAACATCTGCCCATCGGGCCTTTCATACATCTTATCTGAGAGCAACAGGTAGTGGGGACAGGTCTCTACTTTTAACAAAGGATATTCAGCTGCCTTGGCCAGGCCTGCAGCCGTATTCAAGTGGACAATATAAATGGTGCAATTGGTGCGAGCGGAAATTTCCCCAAGTCGACCTATGGCAACCAGCTCTGCTTCAGCCGGGCGGCTCAGGCCATGATAGCGGGGATGGGTTTCATTCCCATGGGTTAAAGGATCTGATGCACGTCGAATGACATCATTGTCCTCTGAATGAACCATGAGAACGCCCTGGTGCTGAGCAATAATTGCAGCCACAGATTCAATTTGATCGTAGTTGAGCATCATGTCTGCTTCAGCATAGGTAGTGAATACTTTAAAACTGTTGAACCCTCTGGCTATCAATTCTGGAATCTCACCCAGAAGTTCCGGTTCGAATCGAGTGATGTTGACATGAATACCCACATCGCAGAGGGACGCACCTGCCAGCTCAATACGGGTGTTGAGGCTTTCTGTCAATGACTGTCCCGATTCTAGGACGCTAAAGTCCAGAATGGTGGTAACCCCTCCGTGAAGGGCCGAACGGCTTCCTGAGGCGAATGTGTCTGCAGAATGGCTATTTTTGATGGGGATCCCCATGTGTGTATGAGGATCAATGACACCGGGAAAGATCCACTTGCCATTAGCATCAATTATTTCACAGTTCTCTGGTGGATGGATTTGAGAAGAAATGGAGATAATGAGTTCATCCTGGATAAGAATATCTTGAATTTCCTGGTTTTTGACTCCAATAACCTGACCATTTTTTATAAGCAAATCACTCAAGCCAGGTTGCTCCTATAAACGGAGATAATTTCAGATAAGATGCTGATGGCGATCTCGGGTACCGTCTGAGCATCTATAGCTAGACCAACTGGTGCATGTACTTTTGCCAATTCTTCCAGTGCAAAGCCCTTAGAATGCAAATTCTCCGATAAGAGCTTCCATTTACGCGCACTACTCACTAACCCGATATAGCGAACCGAAATCTCGAGAGCATGAGATAAAAGCTGGCGGTCGTGTTTATGTTCACGACTGGCAATGAGGATAAAATCTCGCTTTGGAATGTGGGAAATGGCTTCCCGATTTATGGGGAGCTCTGTTTGAAGCCTTTCTGCATAAGGGAATCGCTCGGCAGTTATCAGTTCTGTACGATCATCATAAACCTTGACCTGGAGCTCATTGAAATGTGCCAATTGAGCGACGGCTTGCCCAACATGTCCCGCTCCGAAGATGTGAAGCATTGGTGGAGAAAATACCTGCCACATGAGATAGAGGGCTTGGTTATGGATGAGAGGTCGGGTCAGCTGATTTTCAAATAATTTTCTTAGCTGCTGTTTCAGGTCAACATCTATTTCATTAATATCTTTCCGAGAGGTCACAATTTGTCTATGGACTTGAGTTGGTGAGTGTCCACTTATATGGAGCTTGATCATAAGTTTCTGATTTTGAGCGGACTGTTGGAGCATATCAGTATAAAAAGTTTCCAGCTCAGGCGAGAAGGGCTCCACCAGAACTTTCAAAGTGCCACCGCATAGCCCTACATCAGCGTCGACATCATTCCCGGTCATGTCAAAATCAAACAGTGTTGATGCAGCCTGGGGCATCATTTCCAGGGCAGCCCGGCTGACTTTCAGCTCCATGGATCCACCACCGATGGTCCCGAGTAGTGTGCCGTCATCCAGCACTAGCATCATGGGATAGTCTTTGCGGGGGACTGAGCCTTGCCACTGAACAACGGAGCAGAGCATTGCACTTCTCTCTTCCCCATGGGAACGCCATTGCTTAAGGAGAGACTTAATCATTCCGTTTGGAATTGTGGTGCAAGATGATTGTTTCAAGTACTCCAGCAGCTATAACGCGTGCTTTTTCTGAGATTTGCTGATACTGGACGGAGTCACCCCGAGGATCAATATCACCAATTTTCATACCTTTGATCACTGGCGTATGTTCTGAAATCATTCCACGTACCATGCCATCAAGAGGGGCCCAAACGGGCTTATCGTTGTTGATCAAAGCAATTTGCTGTCCTTTGGTCACCATCTCTCCAAACTGGGTAGACCACTTTATCTGACCACTTCGGGTAGCCAGAACTAGTCGTCGTGTGGTTTCCCCGCCAATATTTCCAGGGATGCCTGTGTCTGCCAGAGGTGAGCCTTCAGAGATAATGCGACCCAGATTGTGTCCCCGCATGGTTTCGATGGCCCGATGGCAATTTTTATCAACCTCAAATCCTGGCCCTAACCCAATGACCAGGTCTGCCCATGTCCTGAAATCTTTGGTATATTTTTTTTGCATGCGTGCATCAATGACGATGCTGGGCTGAAGAGCAACCAATGCTTCGGAATCGTCCTCAAAGATGGGAATGTGCTTCCAGGTCTTGGACATGTTAAGTTTTAAAGATTGAGCCTTTTTGGCCTTTACGCCCTCAACCTCGGTGCTTCCATCTACCAGCGCACAACTGAATGTGACGGGTCGCCGAATCGCCAGGGGTGGAGATACATCTGACAGGAATACATGTAACCCAACTCGATGTAACAGATGGGCGACGCCACTGCCTAATTCACCTGCTCCCCTGACCCACACAAGTTCATTATCTAGCATTTTCATACTCCAGGTAATAATCCATATCCATACTGACTCCTTCATCAGACACATCCACAAACAGCGTGTCAGAACGAAACGTTTCTATGATTTGTCGACCTCCTACATCACCAGTTGCTGCCATAAAAAACGGTGCCAGCTCAGTAGAAAAAAAGGTGGGATGTCCTGGTTTGTTTTGATAGCGGGGAGCAAGAATGAGAGGTTTCTTCTCATTCAACATCTGAATCAGCATATCCACAGTCTTGCGTTGGATAAAGGGTTTGTCGCCAGGACAAAAACACCAGTAATCGTAGGTCCGTCCTGCTGCTTTCACTCCAGTAACGACAGAGCTGGCCAGGCCGGAATGAAAGTTGGTATTAAATTCGTAAATGATTTTGTCATCGAAGCGTTGGTCCAGAACCTCCTGGATCTGTTCACTCTGATAGCCGAGAATGACATATACATCCAGGTCAAAATCAATAAAGGTGTTTATGGTATGCTCGACAGCAGTGCGGTCTTCCAGAACTTCAAGGAGCTTGTTCGGGGGAAAGCGTGTGGAGCGGCCAGCAGCCGTAATAATCATTGCCAGATTAAGCATTAATTGACCTTTTGAATGTTACCCTGCTCAATACTTCCGTAAAAAACAGAATCATGACTCAATCTTGAAAGTGTTTTTGCCAACTCAAACGCTTGATCTGGATAGGCATCAGCCTTATTCACAAAATAGGTCAAGTTGATGTCTTTTGGTACTTTTTGGAGATATCCATATTCGCTGGTGAGGACGCGTGCAATAAAGATGGGATCAAGTATCTGGTTGGCATTGACATCCCAGAGTTCTCTGAATAATTCAGGTCGATGCACCATTTTTCCATCCACTCGGGCACCCACAGCATCAGCTCCAACCACGATAATGGCATGGGTTGCAAAATGGGGGATAACAGGATCAAAGGGCTGATGGGCCTTAATTGGCTTTTTCCTTGCTCCATCACACTCAAATAGGGTTAGGTCAGAAGCCTCATGCAATACTTGTAATTGGTCCGGTTCAAGGCCGATGAGTTTATGTTCACTTTCCTGGCCACCCATGATATACAGGGGATTAATCTCCAGTAAAGCTTCTCGACTTGTTTCGGCTTCAAATTCAGGAAAGAAGTGGACCCCGTGCTGTGATGAGATGCCAGCTTTGGTAAGCGAGGAAAGTATGACATGATCATAGGTTTTTGAGAGTTCATTACCAAGCACATGGAGCAGAGCCGTCTTTCCTCCACCTCCGAGAATACCCACACAACTCTTGTGAGCATCGGCTACATTTTGAAATAAGATTTGAGAAAAGTTCATGATGGAATATAATCAGAATTTTTAGTGCTATGCTTCTAACATTGTATAGCGTAGCTATTACAGTTAATACAAATTACGTGTTTCGTCATCCCGAGCGGAGTCGAGGGATATCAATTCTGGTATAAACCGAGCGCTTATCTCTCGACTCCGCTCGAGCTGACGGTCAAATGATATGAATGTTGATTATTTTATATGTGTACCACAATTTTCCCATGGCTATTGCGAGATTCCATCAGTCTGTGGGCATCAGCCATCTCTTCAAACTTGAATTCGTGTCCTACAACGGGTTTGAGTCCATGCTGAAGCGTAAATAAGCTCAGAGCGGTCCAGATTTTCATCATACGTTCAGTGTCATTCAGGAGATAGCCAAGATGACTGGCTCCCACCACCTGGGATGCTGTGGCCATGGCATCAATTTTTACACGTGGAATGTCCTGCCAGGTTTTCCACCAGGAAAAGGGATTCAATTTATTTAGATTCAAACTGGCGAATCCAATTACCACGAGTCTACCGAATGGATTTAGCACATCCATGCTTTTACGGAATACCTCACCCCCCACAACTTCGAGAATGACATCCACACCCTGGCCACCGGTTTTGTCACGAATGAACGCGGCAAAATCATCAGTGTGGTAATTAATAGGGTGGTCTACACCCAGCTTGCGCATCAGATCCAGCTTACTATCCTTGCTGGCAGTGCCAAAAACTTCACAACCCAGCGCTTTTGCCAATTGCACAGCCGCTGTACCAACCCCACCTGCAGCAGCTTGAATTAATACACGATCAGTCGCTCTTATCCTGCAGATTTCGAACAGTGCCACCCAGGCCGTCATAAATTGAACAGCAAAGGCTGCATTTTCTATAGGACTGAAATTTTCAAAAGCTGGTAGTATTTGGTTAACAGAAACCACCACCTCCTCGGCATAGCACCCAAATTGTCCAACGACGATGACAGGGGTTCCAACCTGAAGATGGGATACGCCTTCTCCCAGGGCTGTAATTTTGCCATAGGCTTCCATACCAGGAATGTAGGGACGCTTGGGAGCCCAACCGTAGAGTCCCTTGCGACTCTGGATCTCGGCATAATTCAAACCAATGGTTTCAATCTGCACCTGAACTTCAAGTACACGAGGTGTCCTTGAAGCCACAGTTGAAATTTTTAGAACGTTAGCACTACCAACTTTATTGAGGACATAAGCTTTCATAATTATTCCTAATCGATGTTTTCAGATTTCAAAGGTAGTATAATGATTCAGGATATCATCCAAACAAAAATGTCCCAATCATTCATAGGCGAGAATGCCTGGGTTTGTCGCCTACCCCGTGGAGCATCCCAAAAAGGTTAATATTCCCCTATAAAACGAAGAAATTTTTGATCAAACGAGGAAAAAGAGTCACTATAGAGGTAGTTACTGATTATTGCGAAGATATATAATATCATAATAAATAATAATTTAAAGCCATATTTAGCATGCAAAAATGAAACTTTGTGACATTTATCAACTTTAAAAATAATGGTGAGAAAGATTGTCATTTAGCGCTTGTTGACCCAATTGGAGCCGTCTATAATGCCGGCCGAAAGACAATAAGCCTATGAAAAAATCCAACTTACATAATATTTTGAAAACCGAGAGACTCCAAAGAGGACAAATGAAATACAGACATATAATTGCTTACACACTGATCTTGCTCGTATTCTGGGCATTTCATGTGAATCGTGAAGCAAAACACAGTACAGAAATAAAAAATATTCTTGCCCATGAATCAATGATAAAGGATTCACTGAATACCTATATGGTCGAAATGGCAGCCGCACTGGATCTCTTCACAGAAGGACATCCGCTGGTATTTACTGCCTATAATGCACTCGTTGGACAGACAGATGATACACCAAATATTACAGCCAGTAACAAAGAAATTTTTCCTGGCGTCCTGGCCTTGAGTCGCGAGTTAATCACCCGATATGGATATGGTGGTGATATTAAATATGGTGACAAGGTCTGGGTGGTAGTACCCATGCAGGTTGAAGATACCATGAATAAACGCTGGCGCGGTCGCGGTGATGTCTTCATGCTGGACTATGACAAGGCGGTTAAGTTTGGCAGGAAGTCTGGAATTTTGTATCACCAGGGTGATGACATTGAATTCGCCAGTGCTGTTCAAGAAGAGAAAGAGACTTTTGCTGCGATTAATTAGCGCAGATTTACATAAATAGAAAAAAGGAGGCTGTCTCAAAAGGGCAGCCTCCTTTTTTTTGGTATAGGGTATAGGGTATAGGGTATAGGGTATAGGGTATAGGGGACAACTCCCTCTAAAGGTAGCCTCAAAGATTTGGCCATGTGCCATGCGGATAAAGCCCAAACGTTTATTTATTTTACTCTCACCACGAATCTATCTACACCCTATGGGTTTCCATGGACAAGTCTGACGAAGATCACGAATCTACATAGGACTATTCATTCTTTTCATTTACTTCGTTGTAAACAATAGGAGTTAAGCTGTTTGCTTGGACTATATCCGTATCCGCTCATAGCGATTCCCCCAGGTTCCATGGGTTGACTCAAGAATACCAGGCAGGCTTTGCCTGCATGAATCACAACGCCCCTTTGCATCAAGGTGCCACGCCGTAATCGTGTAGGCCGTACGACCAATTAAGTTGTTGCTACAGGATGAGCAGGAGGTAGATGCATTTTCAGGATCATGGGCATTCCCCAGATAAACATAATTGAGACCATTCCCCTGAGCGATTCGTTTGGCTTTGAGCAGAGATTGGTGAGTCGTAGGTGGATGATTCATCAATTTGTAATCAGGATGAAAAGCTGAAAAATGCAGCGGGACGTCAGGACCAAGGTGATCAGCTATCCAGCGCGTCATGGCAGCCAACTCTATTTCTGAATCATTTTCACCGGGAATGAGTAATGTGGTGATTTCAGTCCATACTGAAGTCTGTTGAACAAGATATTCAAGGGTATCAAGGACTGGTTGCAAAGAACCGGAGCAAAGCTCATGATAGAATGATTCACTAAAACCCTTAAGGTCCACATTCACAGCATCCAAATGTTGAAAAAACCCTTCACGAGCGGTTTCATTGATATAGCCGGCAGTTACAGCGACTGTCTTGACACCTCTCTCATGACAGGCTATTGCTGTATCCACAGCGTATTCATAAAAAATGACTGGATCATTATAGGTGAAAGCCACACTATGACAATTGTGGTCTAGAGCTGCCTGAGCGATGGCTTCAGGGGTGGCAGGTGACTGGAGAATATCCATTTCTCGAGATTTACTCATATCCCAGTTTTGACAAAACTTGCAACTCAGATTACAGCCTGCCGTTCCAAAGGAGAGGACTGAACTACCAGGGTAAAAATGATTGAGTGGCTTTTTCTCAATGGGATCAATGACGAAACCGCTGGAGCGACCATAAGTGGTTAATTCAATCCGGTTGCCCTGACGTTTTCGGACAAAGCACAACCCTCGCTGGTCATCGGATAGCTTGCAGAATCTGGGGCACAGCGTGCATTGAAGGCGCCCATCGGCTTGCCTGGTACTAAACTGGGGGTGTTGGATATTCATAGGATATCTACATAGGCCGCTGAGGTGAGTGCCTATTCATCCTCTTCACTAAACTCAAAACTATGGAATTTCTGGCAAGATATTGAATCTGACCAATAATCCCTGGGGAGACCCGCCTTCTGCTTGAGATGTGACAGAAATGAATCTACATCTGGAAGTTTATCCCAAACTGCTGGTAGAAATAAACCACGGTGATGCCCATCTCTAATGATTAGGCCATCTTTGCCAGGTACAAGCTGATGTTTCAGATCTTCCTCAGAGTCGATAATCATTGCTTCAGGTTGAGTTAGCACGGAAATATGCAGGTGTAGAAATTCTGTTGAGGTAAGCGGTCTAAACCTGTGATCCTGAAAAGCAGCGTTCCAGGCATGTTCGGCGACATCTTCCACCAGAGGCCGATATGCCTCCACACTGCCTATACAACCACGCAATTGACCCTGCTTTTCGAGAGTAACAAAGGCAGCCCCCGGTTCTTGCAGGGCAAGTGAGAATGATGCAACATCTACTGGTATCGATTTTCCATGATCCAAACCGTGCTGTATGGAATCTCTGGCAAGTGCTAAAAGCTGGAGTTGCTCAGATTTTGTAAAAAGGATTTCGGTCATTGTATTGGCAACTGAATTATTTTAACAGGAGCATTTTTATAACTTCGCTATCAACGCCATTTTCAATTTTTGCGAAGTAGATACCTGCTTCCACAAAGCTCCCACTCACATCCCATTTGACTGAGTAAGTACCAGTTTCTGTTTTCTCTGAAACCAGAGTCTCTACCACTCGTCCACTCAGATCATAGATATTTAGTCGTGTGAATGCACTTTCAGTAAGGGAATATTTGATAGTCGTGCTCGGATTAAAGGGATTCGGAAAGTTTTGCGATAAACTGAATGATGAAGGATACTTATTGCTTCCAATCAATCCCGCAGTGGTCTGATTCACGATACGAATTTCATCTAAAGACAATTCACTGGCCCCGAAATCACTATACTCTGCCACAAATTCCAGGACATCAATATCTGACCAATCAAAAAGACCAACAGGCTCATGCCAGGCTTCATCCCAGGATCCAGTTTCAATCATACTGGAAAGGGGAGTCTGGACATACTGCCAATGGCCGTCCCAATCAAGATCTGTGGTTGATATGGTTTTGGTCATACGCCAGGGGTGATCTCCTGGAACATCAGTTTTAGAATCGAGAAAACGAACATCAAATTCAACTGCAGATCCAAGTCCCTTTGCCCAGAAAGTGAGGATATAGTCTTCATCCAATAATCTGGAAAGATCCCGGTCTGGTAGAAAATTGAAGCCGATTCTTTCGTATTGCGTTGCCAGAGACCAGCTAAGATGATAACTACCCACTTTCGGATCATCGGAAGTGTATAGGGTAACAATGCCCTCAGTGTTAAAATCTGAGAGAATCTTCTGACCAATAAAATCATCATAAATATAAAACCCCACAGAGTCAGCCCGAGTAACGAAATCTGTCTGGGGCGGTGTATTGAATCCCATGGCCTCCAGGAGCGGTATGTTCAAATCATGATCGAATAATCCGCTACTGTATCTCTCAAACAGCCCAAAGCCTCCATGGTAATCCCACATGGTCCAGCCAATATTCAGTGAGTCCAGATAATGAGTCACTGCTCTATACCATTCAACCCGTTGATCCGGGTCAGAGTTGTGATTGAGAACTCCAAATTCACCACAATAAATTGGGACATCCCTGGATGTGCTAAACGCAACGGCAATATCAATAAGGCTTCTCATGTGTGCAACTGTACCCACTGTGGAGTAACTCGCCATATTGCTCTGAATCCAGGTTCCCACCAGTGATGATGGGCAGGCAGGCATGGCTGAGGCCCCATAGGGGAAGGGTACTCCAGTGAGCGGCTCCATGGATGGATCTGTCCAACTAGCCCCTTGGTGAGTAAAAATAAAGGGATCGTAAAAATGAAAGGTATAGATGAGATTGTCATCACTATAGTTCATCATTTCGTCCAGATTATTGTAGCTGTTCCAGCTAGAGGGCCCTACGATAAGTGTACGGCTTGAGTCAGTTTGTCGAATGATGTTCACAATATTTTGCTGAATGGTATCCCAGATAAAATCCGTAATGCCCCAGGGCTCATTTTTGATCTCGAAATAAAGGGTCGAGTCCCTATCCAGGAAATGTGCTGCGAGTTGTGGCCAGATCAATGATAAAGGTTGATTAATGGCGGGTGTTGTGGCGCCACCTGAATCAAAACTATGATTATCCAGAATGAGATGCAGACCTAAAACCTCCGTCCAATCAATGATTTGATCCAAAAAATCAAGCAGGATGGGATCAACGATATAATCTGGGTCCCCACTACTCATCCCATGAAAATTGACCGGGAGGCGAATCACATCTACACCAAGGCTTTGAATATCCACAAAATCATCATAGGTATATCGTGAAAATTGGACTTCCTGAATTGAGCTCTCCTGAAACCAGTTGCTTAGATTAACACCTTTCTCAAAAGGGGTGGTAGGTTGAGCTGTAAGGGAGTGGGCTGTCAGGAGCAGGAGGATCAATATCATTTGAAAGTGTTTCATAACATTTCCTTTTAGGCTTAAAGCTCAAATAGTCCCCAGGCACCATATCCCACAACCTGGTCTCTGCGACCAGATGTATCACCGGAGTTTCGAAGATCAAGACGTTTAATGGACATTCCCTTCTGCTGAGCCAGATGGAGCAAGCCACGCAGGGGGATGCGACCACAGGCAGAATTGTCTCCCAGCCGATCTCCCTGAAATGATTCAATCAGCTCAGCGCTGGCCTCGTCAATTTTGACCGCTTCCTCGTAGTTGTGAAAATGACTCAAATCGGTGGAAATGATAATGAGACACTCATCACCACCCCAGAGATGTTCGATCACATCAGCGACCTCCTGTTGTGTGGCATCTCCAACTACAAATGGTATTAGCCGAAAACTGGCCAGAACTTCCTGTAGGAAGGGAAGCTGGACTTCAAGGGAGTGCTCTTCAGCATGAGCCGCATCGGAAAAAGTGATTTGATGGAAATTATCGACCAGTTTCTGAATGGTTTTCGTATCCAGGTTGATGTTGCCCAGGGGCGTTTGGAACTGCTCTACGCCTGGAAGTGCTAATCCATGTAGATAAACTCGGTGGGCCGGTCCAAGAAGTATCACTTTGCGGATGACATGTCTGTATTGGAGTAGTGTACGATATGCAACCGCAGCAATTGAACCTGAATAGACAGTACCAGCATGAGGAACAATGAGCGCCTTGGGAACCCCTGTCGTTTCGTTTGGTTTTTCATGGATGAAGCCTGAGATTTGACCCCTTAATTCGTCGGGGTTAGCAGGATAAAACATTCCCGCAACTTGGGCTGATCGTATGGATTTTCTCATCATGTTAATTTCGGATGCAATATAGGAACGTCAAGCCTTGAGATCAAAACGGGGATTTTGGACCTCTAAACTTTGCATTTTACCATCAGAGTACTCAATCGCCCTTTCGTCGATTCAATAGGGTTAACCAAACCCACCTGATGCAGATTGCCCTGAAAAGAGGGAACAAATCATGACACTCAGAATGTTGTTCGTGGAGACAATCTTATTGGCAGTTCTTGTGCCAGACAATCCTGGCTTTGCTCAAGAGGTGGTTCTGGACTTCGATGGGAATCAATACCAGAGCATCGTGATCGGTACTCAGGTATGGCTTCAAGAGAATTTAAAGTCACTTCACTATAGTGATGGGAGTGAAATACCTGAAGTAGTAGCCTACAACAACAGTGAGACCAATGCAAATATCTATGGGAGACTCTACACCTGGGATGCTGCCATGGGTGGCTCCCCAGTAGAAGAAGCCCAAGGTATTTGTCCTGAGGGTTGGCATATACCCAGTGACGCTGAGTGGGGAGTTCTCGAAAATTACCTGGGCGGAGCAGCCGTAGCTGGAGGAAAACTTAAACAAGCCGGTATGGACAACTGGAGTCGTTTCAACACAGGCGCTGACAATGCCAGTGGATTCACTGCACTCCCTGGGGGAGAATACGATGCACATGATAGTCCTCACCAATTCAGGCTAATTCATGACTATGCAGTTTTTTGGACATCTACAGAGACGAGTGTAGAGAGGGCAACGGAGAGATATCTTGCTTATAACAGTGCCGCAAGCAGCAGCCTGGATTGGTACAAAATTATGAAATACTCAGTCAGGGCGATAAAGGATGCGAGCGCAAGCACTTTAGGCGAAAATCAAGTTCACAATCCCAACGCCCCTACACTTTTCGCCAATACACCCAATCCATTTAACCCTTCAACAACCATCCATTTCGAAGTGGGATTGAATCATAAAGTGTTGATAAGGGTCTATGACATCAGAGGAAAGCTGGTGCGATCCCTTTTCGAAAATCAGATTCAGGCTGGTGCTCACAATATTTCATGGAACGGGCTGGATGAGTCAGGGCAGGCCTTGGAGTCAGGAATCTATATGATTGTTCTCAGGGCTGATGATCAGTTGCGAAGCCAAAAGGTGTCCCTCATTCGCTAGTTTGAGTTTTCAAACGAAGAATACGGAAATAGCATTTCAAAATCTTTGCATGCGCAATACTCAGGTCTATATTCACCACGAAATGAAATGGCAAGCATCATATTACTTTTTTATGCGATCAGGGTGATGGTTTAAATTTGTATTTTTGAACATTTTCACCCTCGTCAATTGGCGGGGGTTTTTTTTTATTATCAAGCGTAGCTTGATAATAACCCCGGCATAGCTGAAAGCGAAGCCGGGTATGGCATTTGACAGAGCACGAGACCATTTCAAGCGTAGCTTGATAATAACCCCGGCGTAGCAGAAAGCGAAGCCGGTTATGGCATTTGACAGAGCACGAGACCATTTCAAGAGTAGCTTGATAATAACCCCGACGTAGCAGAAAGCGAAGTCGAGTGTGGCCTTTGACAAGACACGAGTCGATATCGAGTGTCGCTAGATAGCAATGAGACTGAAAAAGGGAATTTTGAAAATTGAGAAAAAGGGATAAACACAGTGGTGCAGAATAAACAAAAGGTAGGGATAATCGGCTTCGGACGCTTTGGAGCCCTGCTTGCCGACCTGTTGAGCAGTGATTATCAGCCCATCATTACCGATGAGCGCGATCTCTCTGAGCTGGCTCAATCCTCAGGCTATCCCTGGGCAGATCTTGAGACTGTCATGCAGCAGGAAACTGTATTTTTGGCTGTTCCCATCAGTCGGATGGAGAGTTTACTCAAGGAAATATCTCCTCTGAGCAGATCTGGCCAGGTGATTATTGATGTAGCCTCTGTGAAAACCCGCATACGAGACTGGATGGTTAAAGAATTACCAGTGGAAGTGCAGATACTGAATACCCACCCAATGTTTGGTCCGGATTCCTACAAGCGTGATCGCGATCTGAGGATGGTATTTTGTCCCACCCGAATACATAATGAATTGGAAAATACCTGGCGCAGTGTGTTTGAATCCTGGGGTTGTCGACTCATTGATCTGGAAGTCGAGGATCATGACAGACTCGCAGCTCGCTCACAGGGCATCACTCACTTTGTAGGTCGTGTCATGAAGGGCATGAATATCCAACCGACTGCCGTAGATACACATGGATTCAGGCAGGTTCATCATGTGGTGGAGCAAACCTGTCAGGATACAGAAGAACTCTTCCATGATTTACAGTTTTATAATCCCTTCACACCACAAATGCTCACCGATTTCTCAAGATCAGTTCATGCGGTTAAGGCACGGGTATATCGTCCAGACTCTCCACCTGAGGTAATTGGTTATCAAGGTATTCCCGGCAGTTTTTCTGAGGAAGCCGCCCGTAATTATATACAGGAGGAAAACCTGGGCGACATCGAAACCAAGGCTTGCCTCACAAGTCGTAATGTCATGGAAAGCCTGTATACATATGAAATAGACCGTGGAATAATTGCCATGGAAAATGCGAGAGGAGGTGTGGTTCATGAGAGTATTCATGCGTTGGCGAAAGCTCGATGCAAGGTACGCTCCATGTTTCACATCCAGGTAAACCAATGTCTTATTACCAAGCGGGGTGTTGACCAGAAAGAGATCACAGAAGTGCGATCACATCCACAGGCACTCAAGCAATGTTCACGGTTTTTGAAGGAGAATTTTGCAAAGGTTCCTCATATCGAAGCAGAGGATACTGCTGAAGCCGCCAGAAAGCTGCATATGGGAGAATATTCAGATACCACTGCCGTTATTGCCCCTGCCCGGGCGGCTGAGTTATATGAGTTGAGTGTGAACCAATTCGGGATTCAAGACCTGAAAGATAATAAGACGCTGTTTCTGGTTGTAGAACGAACAGGAACATCGATTTAAGTTGCAATTACATAACAGATTAGAAACCTTATAAGCCAGTATTAAAGGATAGAAAACGATGATTGTCATAATGAATGTAAATGCTTCCCAGGAAGCTATCGATAGAGTCCAGCAGGAAATTGAAAAATTGGGCTATGTCCCCAGACCCGCACCAGGTGAAACCCGTACGATCGTGGGGGTCATGGGAACCAAACCCTTGCGTGGGAAACAACACCTCCAGGCCTTACCTGAAGTTTCAGATGTGATTGAAATAAGTACGCCCTATAAGTTGGCCTCCCGGGAATGGCAACCACAGGATACCATTGTGAATGTTGGCGGTACGGTTATTGGTGGTTCCAATGTATCAATCATTGCTGGTCCATGCTCCATCGAGTCCTATGAGCAAACCAAAACAGTGGGTGAGGCTGTGAAAGCAGCCGGCGGTCATTTCCTCAGGGGGGGCGCATTCAAACCGAGAACCTCTCCATATTCTTTCCAGGGTATGGGTGTTGAAGGGCTCAAAATTCTGAAGCAGGTCGGAGAAGAAGTGGGACTGCCTACCGTCACCGAGGTGACAGACACTGAAAATCTTGATGTGACTGCTCAGCATACCGACATGCTCCAGATCGGAACCCGCAATATGCAGAACTTTACCCTCATTAAAGCAGCGGCTCGAACAGGGATGCCCATCTTTTTGAAGCGTGGAATGTCAGCGACGGTGAAAGAAACCATTCTGGCTGCTGAATACATTTTAAATGAAGGAAATGAAAAGCTGGTGTTGTGTGAACGAGGTATCCGGACCTTCGTGGATCACACCAGAAATACTCTGGATGTGAGCGCCATTCCGGCCTTTCAACGTCTGACCCATCTTCCAGTGGTGGTTGATCCCAGTCATGCCGCAGGAAAACGATCAAAGGTACTACCCCTATCTTTAGCTGGAGTAGCTGCAGGAGCCCAGGGCGTCATGGTTGAAGTTCATCCCAACCCTGAAGTTGCTCTCAGCGATGGACCCCAGCAATTGGTCCCGGCTGATTTCAAAGATCTGGTAGATCGAATCAGACTGGTTGCTGAAGCAGTTGGAAAAAAACTGGACTGATCCCTCAGAAGGAGTCACCCATGGCTTTGCTTGGAGAAATTAGGCTACCTGGTGACAAATCAATAAGCCATCGGGCACTCATGTTCACAGCACTGAGTGATGGCCTTAGTCGCCTTGAGAACCTGAATCCCGGGGCTGATGTCGCTACCACACGCCGCGCCCTGATAAATTGTGGTATTCATATCGAAGAAAAGCATGGTGTGGTCCATGTCCAGGGGGGTGGACTGCGTCCATTCAAGCAACCTGAACTTGGACTTGATTGTGGTAATTCAGGAACCACAGCCAGATTGATGATGGGTCTCTTAGCCGCACATCCCATCCATGTTCAATTTTCAGGGGATCAATCTCTCAGCAAACGACCCATGGATCGAGTGTTCAGACCGCTCCAGCAAATGGGCGCCAACATATCAGCCAACAAGAGAAAATATTTCCCCATCATGCTCAGTGGACGGGATTTGTGGGCTCTGGATTATCAATTACCATATGCCAGTGCACAGGTCAAATCAGCCATCCTTTTGGCAGGACTGCACGCCAAAGGACAGACCACGGTCAAATCTCCAGCTTTTAGCCGGGATCATACGGAGCAAATGCTGAAGGCCATGGGTGCACGAATCAAAGTCAAGGGCCGGGAAGTGACTGTTTCTCAGCTGACAAAACCCCTTGAGCCCATCGATTTTGTGGTGCCAGGTGACTTTTCTGCTGCTGCCTTTTTTATTGCTGCTGCCCTCCTGGTACCAAAATCAGATCTGATTCTCAGGGGAGTTGGCATCAATCCAACCCGTACGGCCTTTCTTACAGCCGTCAAGGAAATGGGTGGAAAAATCACAGTTGCCAACAAAACGAAGCAAAGCGGCGAGGCTGTAGCAGATTTGCGAATTCGAGCATCAAAATTAAAAGGCATCCACATCTATCCGGAGCAAATCCCCAATCTGATTGATGAATTGCCCCTCATAGCACTTCTGGCGACACAGGCCCAGGGTGAAACTGTGGTGGTGGGGGCAGAAGAATTGCGGGTCAAGGAATCTGATCGAATTGCGGCAATTGTATCCAATTTAAGTGCCTGGGGAGCCAAAATATTTGAACGTCCCGATGGATTTCATGTAGAAGGACCCACACCGCTCAAGGGGGGCAAGGTCAAAACCTATGATGATCATCGGATTGCCATGACGCTGGGTATTGCAGGATTGATCAGCAAGCTTCCGGCCACTCTGGATAACCCAGATTGTGTAGATATTTCGTATCCCGGTTTCTTTGATGAACTACGGGGCTTATTGGTTTAATATCTCAGAACGAGATTGTTGAGCACACGAATCAGGAGATTAATGTGAAATTTGCAGTTATAGGTGATCCTCTCAGACAAAGCGTCAGTGATTTTATGCACGGATGGATATATGAACAACTCGGTTTGGAAGCTGAGTATAAAAAGATCAAGGTTGTCCATGGCGATCTGGAACGCTGGGTGAGCCTCCCGTCTGCCAGGAAGTTGGATGGATTTAATGTGACCATCCCCCACAAAGAGGATATCATACCCTTCCTGGATAATGTAAATGATCGAACAGCTCCAATCGGTGCCGTGAATTGCGTGAGACGCCATGCGGGGAAACTCACGGGATATAATACAGACTGGTACGGCTTTGTGAAATCCCTTGAAGCTGCTGGTGTTGACCTGGCTGGAAAAAAAGTAGTCGTTCTGGGGAGTGGTGGCGCTGCACGTGCTATTACCTTTGGTTTAGCCCGCATCGGTGTGGGCTTAACCACCATTATTGCCAGGGATCCATCCAGAGCAAAAACACTGATTAAGGATATGGGCAAATCTACAGAAGGAATGAAATTGGTAGGTTGCGCCTGGAATGAGAGCGCAGTGAAACCCATTGAAGAAGCCTATTGCCTGGTCAATTGTACGCCAATTGGGATGAAACCCAAGCAGAATGAGAGTCCTCTGGATGGAGACCTTCTGGAATCCATTGATGTTGTAGTTGATACCATTTTCAACCCCTTGAATACACGCCTGCTCTCAGAGGCAATATTTTCAGATTGTCAAACCGTATCAGGCTTGGATATGTATCTCTACCAGGCCATGGCCTCAGTAGATGTCTGGTTTGGTCCACAGGATTGGAGCCGGATAAAGATGAATGAGATGAGAGAAGCGGTTCACAACAAGATTACCGGCTTCAAGCGGAAATTTGAATAATGATTATATTTCCCCAGGAAATTGTCTCTATTTCGTCTTTGCGAGGGAGAGTATCGACCGTGGCAATCTCCAAATTCTTGGTGAACGGACGGACCGAGATCGCCGCGTCGGTCTACGACCTTCTCGCGAAGACAAATTTAATAGTACCCCATAAATGAATCGAATCGAAATAAAATGTTACAACAGCTAAAATTTTTAACAGCAGGTGAGTCACACGGCAAGGGGTTGTCCGGTATCCTGGAAGGTTTTCCTGCAGGCGTCCCCCTTTCCGAAAGCCTTATTGCAACAGATCTGGCTCGTCGGCAGATGGGTCATGGGCGCGGGGGTCGCATGACCATAGAGAAAGATCATGCCGAGATTCTGAGTGGTTTGCGTCATGGTTATACACTGGGATCTCCCATCGCCCTCTGGATTCAGAATCGGGATTGGCAAAACTGGAAACAGGACAGAATGTCACATGAAGCACCATTGAATCCAGTTCCTGAGGTGACCCTGCCCCGACCAGGTCATGCTGATCTGGCAGGAACTCAAAAATTTGGATTTACCGATATTCGAAATGTTCTGGAGCGCTCCTCAGCCCGTGAAACAGCCATGCGTGTTGCACTGGGTGCAGTATGCCGTTCGTTTTTAAAGGAATTGGGTATAGAGATATTCAGTCACGTCATTCAGATCGGACCCATTAAATCAGAGGTAAAGCCGGATCAATTGGACGCTGAATTAAATGCAGTTGCCGATGCTTCAGATGTAAGATGCATGGATAAAAATGCTGCTGAAGCCATGATCAAGCATATTGATGTGACCCGCAAAAATGGTGATTCCATTGGAGGTATTTTTGAAGTTCTGGCAGCGGGACTTCCGCCTGGTCTGGGATCTTATACCCATTGGGATCGCAAACTTGATGCCCGTCTGGCAGCTGCCATGATGTCCATTAATGCCATGAAATCGGTGAGCATAGGTGATGGGCTGAATGTCGCTGAGGCCACTGGATCTCAGGTTCATGATGAAATCATAAAAGAAGACAATCATATTTGCAGAGCCACCAATCATGCCGGGGGCATAGAGGGTGGCATGTCAAATGGTGAGCTGATTCAGCTTCAAGTGACCATGAAACCCATCCCCACCCTGGCAAAACCCTTGCGATCAGTAGATATCAAAACCCGCGAACCAGGAATGGCTCATAAGGAGAGAACCGATGCCTGTGCTGTCCCAGCCGCCTCGGTCATTGGTGAAGCCATGATGGCACTGGTACTTACTGATGCTATTCTAGAAAAATTTGGTGGAGATTCCTTAGAACAAGTAAAGCGCCATATTGCAGCAACAGGTGTCAAATGATGTCTTCCCCTCGAGGAATGGGGAAGATATACCTGATTGGATTAATGGGGGCGGGCAAGAGTACCATCGGCAAAATTCTGGCTGATGTCCTTCAATGGCAATTGCTGGATATTGATCATGAAATTGAAAAATTTGCTGGAAACGATATCCCCACCATTTTTGAAGAACGGGGCGAAGATGGCTTTCGTGACTATGAATCTCAAGTACTCATGGAAAGCGCTGCTTTGAATAAGGCCATCATACCTTGTGGTGGTGGCATTGTTACCAGACCAGAAAACGTGGAATATCTAAAAGATCATTTTACCATCTGGCTGGATGTATCTCCTGAAGAGGCTGCTGCTCGACTGGAACATTCAGATCATCGTCCTCTGTTAAATGAGTGCAAAGATACCATTAAAAAATTGCAGGAAATACTGGATAGTCGCCGAGTTGGCTATGCCGAAGCAGCATCACTCCATATCAGTACAGGAAAACGTTCACCTGAAATTATCGCCAGTGAGATTCTGGAGAAGCTAGAAACCATACATGTCTAAATCATCCATCCTTAAAATCACCCATGAGACAGGGTCTTATGAGATCCATGTGGGCCAGAATCTGCTTGATCAAGTCGCAGAACTCATCTCCAGTGTTGGTGCCTCGGGCCCTATAGGCATTATTAGCAATGCCACAGTGAATGATCTCTATGGAGGCAGTATCCGAGAAGCGCTAAATCAGGCTGGATTTGTTACTCGAACCATCTTGATCCCTGAAGGTGAGGAGTACAAAACCCTGGCTTCGGCGGAGCAGGTTATATCCGCTTTGATTTCACAGGGCATGGAACGTTCTGGCACCATTCTAACCCTGGGAGGTGGTGTGGTTACTGATCTGGGGGGCTTTGTAGCCAGTATCCTCTATCGAGGGGTCAAGCTGGTTCATATCCCCACGACTTTACTGTCTATGGTAGATGCTGCTGTTGGTGGCAAGACAGGCGTCAATCATAGCAGCGGTAAAAACCTCATCGGTAGCTTTTATCAACCTGATCTCGTCATTATGGATGTGAAAACGCTGGATTCCCTGGAGCGACGTGATCGAATTTCAGGATTTGCAGAAATGTTTAAGATGGGTGTTATTCGCGACACTAGTTATCTGGCCTTCCTGGTAGATCATATGGATGCATGTCTGGCGGCTGAGTCCAGTGACATCCTCATTCAAGCCATCGCCCGAAGTTGCGAGCTGAAAGCTGAAGTGGTCGAAGCTGATGAAAAGGAAGCTGATTTAAGACGCATTCTGAATTTTGGACATACCCTGGGACATGCCATTGAAACCACTCTGGGATATGGTGTCGTCCGACATGGGGAAGCTGTCATTCTGGGCATGTACGGCGCTGGATGGCTTTCCAATCAAGTCGGAGATCTCTCTAAGAACGATTGGGAAAAGCTTTCAACCATGTTGGTAAAAATCCCCATGGAGCTCTCACTGGAAGCATTAAATCCAGATGCCATCGAACAGGCCACCCGAATGGATAAAAAGGTGGCGAACTCACAATTGAACTTTGTTTTACTTCACCGCCTGGGAGAAGCCTATATGCAAACCAGGATCCCCACATTAATGATAAAATTGGCTGTAGATGCCATCAGAACTGCCTGGGAGGCTAAGAAATGACCCTGGATTTTAATGCTTTTATGCATGCTTTTGTAACCTTGCTGGTCATAATGGATCCTTTTGGCGGTCTCCCTGTTTTTATGACATTGACCAAAGATTATTCAGAAGCTCGTTCAAAACGCAGCGCTCACCGGGCGACTCTTGTTTCTCTCATTTTGCTAACCATCTTTGTGTTTGTAGGTGAGGGGGTTCTGAATTTTTTCAGCATTTCAATGTTTTCATTCCAGGTCGGTGGTGGTCTTATCCTGCTTATGTTAGGGCTGTTGTATGTCTTGGATATCACCCTTGGGGATGACAAGGACTACTCCAAAGATATAGTCATTCCAATGGCAACCCCTCTCATAGCTGGTCCTGGTGCTATCACAGCAATCATTATTCTGGTATCAAAATATGGATATTGGATACCACTGGCGGCCATGTTGGTCAACCTGGTCATTTATTGGCTGGCCATGTACTACGCACGCCATATCAAAAATATTCTGGGAGAACAGGGGCTGGTGATAATGAGCCGAGTTATGGGTCTCTTACTGGTAGCTCTGGCTATAGAGATGATCAGAACCGCCTGGGTAGAACTTCTCTGATAGACATTTGAGGGAGCATATGCTCCACTTATATTCTCGTCACTTTTTTAGAAGCGTCTCCCTGAGGTTCTCGAAGGGTACGCGAAAGAAAACCTGGTCGATTGGCTCAGCTGGTTACGGCGTTCGGTTCACATCCGGGAGGTCACTGGTTCGAATCCAGTATCGACCACCAAACAAGGTTAAAAATCCGAGATTCTAGGCGCTATTTCTCTTTTCAAGAAGAGGTGGTTTATCTGTCGTATTATCAAATATTTAGCGGCTGCTATATCAGCTACATCCAGGAGGGTGGGGTGTTATTCTCCTT
>JADHUM010000045.1 GCA_016784545.1 Candidatus Neomarinimicrobiota bacterium | reverse complement strand
GAAGCTGGATACCTCTTTTTCACGGATTATTACCGAAATGTTAAGGTGTAAATTAAGGAACCGCCCTGTACGGAACCGTACGCAGGGTGGTGTGAGAGGACGGATAGGGAATTAATCCCTATCCTCCTACTCGATTAATATTTAGATATAATTATGAATCAAGACAATCTTTGCAGGTACCTTCCAACTCCAGATTAATTGACTCTATCTTAAAGTCGTATTTCTCTGCAAAGGATTTAAAGATAGACGGGTCCAGCAGTTCAATATCATACCATTTACCACATACCGAGCAACTGAAATGATCGTGTTGACCAGTATTGCCATCATAGCGCACCATGGCCTCATCTTTTAGTTTGAGGAGGCGCCCACTCTCTACAAGCTGGTTCAAATTACGATAAACTGTACCAAGACTGATATTCGGGATGATTTTTCTGGTCTCCTTGTAGACCCAATCTGCAGTGGGGTGTACCAATGTGCTTTGTACAACGGAAAGAATGGTTTCTCTTTGATGACTATATCTTTGTTTAATAGGTTCCATGGTGAAACAAAAGTAAGCAAAACAATGCGAAATTCAAGCTAATAGTAATAGTTACTGTTATGTTTAATTCTTTGCATGACGCTGGAGGATGCGCCAGGCTGCCGGATATTTATTCCTGATTTGTCCCGTATTCAAAACATGCAACCAGCCCAGCCCATAACTATTGTGAACAACCAGATTGTACCCGGATGGATAGTCATGTCCATAACTTTTATTGATATGAGCAAGATAATCCAGGGCTTCTTCAACTGAAAATTCAATGGATTGAATGTCTTTGGATAGTGCTTGATTTAAAGCCAACTCTGGAGATGGTTTTAGTTGGCCATGATAGACTTTTCCCATGTAGAGACCGGAACTCGTTATGCGAAGCGACCGATTAATTGTGAGATAATCCTCATATAAGATTTTTGGAATCGCAATTCGATGTTCCTCCCGAGTTAGGAATGTATATCTGTCTGGAGAATGCAGCCATTTGCGGTCTTCTGGTGAAGCTAATTCTGGAAACCGACCAGGTTTGCCTTTTTTAATCCTCGGAGTGGATGGTGAATCAGCTTTCTTGAAGGCTGCAATGAAGAATCCTTCGCCTCTGGTGTGGTGGGGGTAAAATCGATATCCAGCTCGTTCTGGTCCACTCCGGACAATGCCCCATGATTCAGGAATATCCAGTGGAAGCGGCATCAGCCCTGATTCCTGCTCCAACCACTTCATATTTTCCTCATTCTCCACTTCAGAAAAGGTACAGGTACTGTAGATAAGGATACCACCATTGGAGAGTGAAGGTACAACATCAGCCAGTATCCGCTTTTGACGTCGTGAACAAAGTGTCACATTGTCTTCGGACCACTCCCCAATAGCTCCTGGGTCTTTTCGCATCAGTCCTTCACCTGAACAGGGTGCATCCACCAGGATAAGGTCAAAATAATTGGGGAGTTTCTTGAAATATTTTGGATCGCTCTGGGTTACGAAGTGATTATCACCACCCCAACGGACTAGATTCTGCCGAAGAATTTTATTTCGAGAGCCAATAATTTCATTAGCAACCAGGAGTGAGTCTTTTGTCAGAAGAGATTGCAAGTGAGTAGCCTTTCCTCCAGGTGCTGCACTGAGATCCAGGACCCGATGATCCTGCTTGAGATCCATAACACCTTCCACCACATATTCTAGAAACATTGAGGAGGCTTCCTGGACATAGTAGGCACCGGCATGAAATAAAGGATCATCAGTAAATCTTGGACGTGATTCCAGATACCTCCCTTCCCTGGACCAGGGGATGGGGTCGACACTGGGGTAGTGATGAGTGGGTTTCCCTGGATTCATTCGTATGGAGATTGGTGGTGGTTCTCTAAGGGCAGATTGAAAATGCTCAAATTCCTCCCCAAGTTGTTTCCGGAGTCGACTTTCCAGAGGTGGAGGAAGTTTAATTAATCGATCTCTCATTGTGGAAACTAAGAGCAGAATAATGAAAAGAAATCAATAAGAGGCGGATCAAGGTGGAATCTTTTACTTTCCTGTAGCAATAAAATATTTCCGCAATATCTATTTCCAGGCACTATATTTGTAGAAGTCCTAGCTTAGAGTAATAATTGCGGAACAGCATCAATAATCTTGAGAATTAATTATTTTAAGCATTCTTTTTTTGAGATAGAATTTTATGAAGGAGATTTGAATATGTCATTGTTAAAAAACAAGCTTGAAGAGATCATCCCGAAATTTCGCGAAGAAGTTGGGGAGATAAGAAAAAATCACGGGGATAAAAAATTATGTGATGTAACCGTTGCACAAGCATATGGCGGTATGCGTGGCGTAAAGGTTATGATTACCGAAACCTCGGCTTTGGATCCAGATGAAGGTATCCGCTTTCGTGGATTTACTATCCCGGAACTCCAGGAAAAACTTCCACACGCTCCTGAAGGTGAAGAACCATTACCAGAAGGACTTTTTTACCTCTTGATGACTGGCGAGCTACCGACAGAAGAAAATATTGCTGAGATTACCAAGGAATGGCAAGATCGTGGTACCCTTCCTGCACATGTGTACAAAGCCATAGATGCACTTCCAAAAGATACACATCCCATGACGCAGTTCTCAGTGGGTATTGTTGCTCAACAAACAGAATCAATTTTTGCTGCAGAATATCGCAAGGGCATCAACAAAATTGACTATTGGAAACCTGTCTATGAAGACACTATGAATCTTCTGGCTCGTCTTCCTGCCCTGGCATCGTACATTTATCGCCGTTCTTACAAAGATGGTAAAATCATTCCTGCCGACCCCACACTGGATTGGGGTGGCAATTTCGCTCATATGATGGGCTTTGATACCAAGATGTTTAGAGAGTTAATGCGGATTTACCTGACCATTCATGCAGACCATGAGGGTGGTAATGTATCCGCACATACAACACATCTTGTTGGTTCTACGCTATCAGATGTCTATTATGCATTATCTGCTGGTATGAACGGTCTGGCTGGTCCCTTGCATGGTTTGGCCAATCAAGAAGTATTGCGCTGGATAATGGATGTAAAAGAGCAGCTAGGTGGTGGTGTTCCCACCATGGAAGACTTAAAGAAATTTGTCTGGGATACACTTGCTTCTGGTAATGTAGTTCCTGGATATGGTCATGCGGTTTTGCGCAAAACGGATCCACGTTACTCTGCACAGCGCGAATTTGCTCTCAAGCACATGCCAGATGATGAATTGTTCCAGGTGGTCAGTATGCTTTATGAAGTTGTTCCACCCATTCTATTGGAGCAGGGGAAAGCTAAAAATCCCTGGCCAAATGTAGATGCTCATTCAGGAGTCCTCCTGGTTCACAACGGTATGCATGAGTATGATTTTTATACGGTACTCTTTGGCGTTTCCCGTGCCATGGGTGTGTTGGCATCCACAGTTTGGGACAGGGCAATTGGTCTGCCTTTGGAACGACCAAAATCGCTGACGACAGAATACATCAAATCCATATTATAAAAAGCGGGGATCAGACCGATACAAAGCCCTGGGTAATACCGGGGCTTTTATGTTTTATCAATTTGTCACATGTATGTTGGAGCAAATATTGTTAGGTTGACTCCAGCCCAAGAATAAATTTGAGGATTAATGTTGGCAAATATTGCACATAAGGTTCAATTGTGATCAACTCGAATACATATCGCAAATGCAGTTAATAGATACACGGGTCCTCATTGTTGAAGATGAGATTGTCGTTGCCAGTGAGATAAAACTGAGACTTGAAGCAATGGGTTTTCAAGTCATTGGAATTGTTAATAATGGTAGAGATGCTATCGCAGCTGCCAATGAGCATTATCCCGATGTGATTCTCATGGATATTACCCTTAAAGGTAAAATGAATGGTCTGGAAGCTACCCGTGAGATTAGCCGTGAAACGGATATCCCGGTTATCTTCATTACAGCCCATACAGATACACCCACACTTGATTCAGCTCGCCAGACCAGCTCTCATGGAATCTTTACCAAACCATTTAGTGATGATGAGTTAAAGGCAGCCATACAACAAGCAACTATTTCAAAGGTTATGACCAGACATCTTGAGGCTGAGGACAGAAAAAAAGACGAGGAAGGTTTTTTGGAAAGAGAGGAATAGGGTTCAATCAATTCTCACTTATGCTTCCTACAAATATTTGACCAGACCTCCCTGGTCTTTTTCAATAATAAAACCAAATTTGTAGAAATATCCAGGATGCAGAAATCCTGTGATGATCATTTTTTTCTTCAAATTTCTCATCCGGTTTACAAATTCATTTAGAAGTCCCCTGCTGACTCCACCTCCTCGGTGATTGTCAGAGACCACTACCTTGTCCATATACACAACGTCTTCTCCCTGGTCCAGATAGAAAAGGCCACCAATAACACTACCCTTTTTGTTTAAGGCGACAAGAAATTTATGCTCATGGGTGAAATTTACATCCATGCGAGCCTTGACAAAATGTTGCTGTAATTGGATTATTTCTTTCGGATGCATCGCCCTTCTGATTCGGAACGAGGTGCCCTTGCTATCATGCCTGGAGATCATAATCTCAATCTCGTCCATGGCAGTTGAACGGGTAGCAATAAGTTCAATATCTTCGCTGGGAGGTAATTCAGGGAAGGCCAGTCTTTTAAGAAAAAATGAGGAGTAATGGTCCAGCTCATTGGATCCAATATATTGACTGATTTCACTTTGAAGGCTTCCACCATCCAGTGAATGCTGACGTAAGTTACTTCCCAGTAGCTCGAGATATGCTTTAAGCATTGAATCCGAGTCAGAAAACACGGTATCCATAAAAAGCTGGACACGAGCATCCGGGTATTCAGGTTCACTCCCCTGGATATTGTAATCTCGATACAAGTCTTTCAGGAAGTGAGCCTTGGCGTTTAATGTTGCATCCTGATTGATAAGGAGCCAGCGATGATAGCGGCGTGTGGCAAAATAAACAGACTTGGTCTGGAAACCTTCTTTCTCAACCACTGAAAGGAAGGAGAGGACATCCTTTTTTCTTGAAGGAGTGATAGCCTTATCACTAAGGATCGCTTCGAAAAACGCTGTGGAATGTTTTTGGCCAAGGGCTTCCCTCATGGCGTGATATACGATATCAGTCCCTACCTTGAGTTCGAATTTTGGAAACTCTTTTTCAGTAGCCCGAACAAATAGGTTTTCAAGGTTCTCAATAAATTCCAGTTCGGACAAAACTTCCTTGATACCAGAAATGGAAACCAATCTACCACCCACATGGTAGTCATGAATTGGAATCACAATTTTCCCAGGGCTTGGAATCGAAATCATCTTTCTAAACCGAGTTCTCTTCCAAAAACTCGTAAAAGTGAGGACTGAGGTCCAGACGATGTGTGGCCAGATAAATTCGGGAGCCGGCATCTCATCTGAAGATCCAGCCCACTCGGCCTGCTTCAAATATTGTCTTACTGTCAGACCTGAAATAAACTCTTCCGTCCAGAGATCCTGCTCAGGTTTATAGGATCCCAATGTCTCAACCAATTGGTTGAATTTGTTTTCCCTGGCGCAAGCCATTAACCAGAATATTTCAGTATAGACTTGTTCTGAACTTAGCTCATCGTTCAAATTGATGGCAAATTTATAACTCCCCTCGCTACTCTGGATGGTCGCACGATAAACTGTTTTCCCATGTGCACTTCCCAACAAATTTATGAAGATTCCCTGGGGGGGGATTTTATCAAGGGACAATTGTTTGCCCTCAAAGAATAGATACATTGATTCATTCAGGATTGATGTGTTGACAAACGCCGACATGATTCGTTCTCGGTGCTTGATTGTGACTGGCTTATCAAATAGCAGGACATCTTCCCAATCAAGGGTCTGCTCATGTTGGATGATGGTTGTTGCGGGATCCATATCCCGCATTGAATTTGAAAAATTCACATTCATAGCCTCATAAGTGCTGAGGATTTTTTTGGAGATACTGCTTTTTGCAGGAAGGTTGACGATCGAGCTGATCATGGCCGTTCTGATGGTGGCATAGTATTTAGGGAATTGTTTCGACCATGAATAAAGAATCCCCAAAACATTTTCAAATAGGATTGATGCCTTTTCTTCCAGGGACTCTTGATTTGACAGCCATTGTAAATAATTAGAAGCTAGCTTGACTTTGTGAATATTGATATTGGACCAGGATGTACTTTCCTTGTCAAGGTTGAAGAGCACTTTTCTGCCCAATGCATAGGTGACTATCCTTTCCAGATCATTCGCAGGAAAGAGGGCAACAACCTGCTCACAGGCAAATTGGGCTTGCTCTATATCATCAGAACGGATTAGACGCAGGAAAGCATAGCGCACGATATGTCTGACACTTTCATTTGAATTTGAATAGATTCGATTCAATAAGCGAAAGGCCTGTTGAATAGGCTGAAGTGTTTGGGAATATACCATCAGAATGACTGGTCTCAGGGCTTCCATTGAATAGTCAGAATGCTTTAAGGCTTTTTCAATTTCAGCTTCTGCCTGGAGTTTCTCCTTTTCTGTAAACTCCAGATCGGTCCAGGTACCAGGAAGCAGATTCGGGCTCATATTTACTGGTTTAATCCTTAAATTCGAATAATCCAGGAACTTCTCCAGCTCCTTATTGCCAATGCAATAGGCTGGTTGCCTGATGATATCTTCAAATTGAATAATATTCCCATGGAATTGGTAGAAAAACGCTCCGATTCTAATCTCATCCCTGCCTGGCTCAATTCTCAGAGAATGCCGGTTATTCCTATGCTTGAGAATCCTATCCTCGATAACCAGGTCGTTTTGAGTCCAACCGCGCTGAAGAAAAACCCAATTGGGAATTTGAATCTCCAGATCTTCCATGAAGAATGATTTATAATGCTTTTCATAGAGTGATCCAATTTCGGTTTTGAAATGCTCGAGGATATTGGCTCTTTTAAAACTACCCTTCTCAGTTAACTCACCCATATCCTTATTGAAATCGCGGTCAACCTGGCGAAAATCGACAATTCGCTCAAAGGGAGCTAGAAATGAGTTCACAGAATGAATGACATTGCCAACATAGTCCCGAACTTTCTGCTGATCTGACCAGATGCTTTTCAGGTCCTTGTGCTTTCGATTCAATCTGACCAAGGCTGTATTGTAAGGCATATGATCACCAACAATGAATAGCTGGTGGATACTCTCAAAGTCTCTGAACATATTTTCAATTTTTTGAGGTGCTACGGTTTGACCCTTGGCATTTTTGTAAATTTCCTTTTTACGATCTATGATTTCAATTTGCCCATTGTCCAGCGTTTGAAAAATATCACCCGTTGTAAACCACCCGTCAGGTCGCTCATCTGGGTCAATAGGATTCCAGTAACTGCCTGATACATAGGCGCCTCGAATCCAAAGCTCACCATCCTCAGCCAACTTGATCTCCATACCCGGCAAAGGTATACCGACTGAATTCTCTATATAACCATCTGTAGGGGTCATGGTTATGCCACCGGTAGCTTCTGTCATTCCATAACCACTATGAAGATGGATATTGTGTGCCTGGAAAAATCGAAACACATCAGGGGAAAGATACCCGGCGGCGGAAAGTCCCCATTTCAAAGCGCCACCTGTGACCTCATTTACTCTCCGTGCTATCACAATAAAATCATCGTTTACCAGATCAACAGTCGAACCAATATTATCGTAGATATCTTGCCAGCGTTGGGGGATACTTATAAGAACTGTTGGTTTGATAATCTTTAGATCGTCCAGGATTGATTGGGTCCCTTTACCACTTGAAAATGTATATTCGGCCCCCCAGAAAATTGAGCCCCACATCTCAAGAAATCTTCCAAAGGTGTGGAAGAGGGGCAGAAAACAAAGAAAGCGATCTTCATTTCCCAGGTTGAGTGCCAGGCTTCTGGCAAACCGTTTAGAAATGATGTTTTCATAAGTGAATACAATGCCTTTTGGGTACCCAGTGGTACCTGATGTGTACATAATGCTGGCAATATTTGAGAGCGATACAGAAAGTCGAATCCCTTCCAGCCAATCAAGAGCTTCGGCTGAACCACCTTCATCCATTAACCGCTTGTAAGATTTCACCAGGGGGTTTGTTGTAGCGACGGCATTATAGGTGATAATATGCTTAATAGACGGGAGGTTGGGGAGGATGCTTTCAATACTGCGTAAATGTTGTGAGTCGCAAACAAAGATGGCTTGTATCTCTGCGTGTGCGAGAATGTATTCTATCTGAGCTGGCGGAGAAGCTGGTTGAATGGGAACATTTACGAATCCATAAGTCAGGCAGGCAATATCTGTGATGGCGACCTCAATGCGATTCTCCGACAGTATGGCAATGCGTGGAGTCGTGCTTCCCATGAGGTCAATGAGGGCAGCAGCCAGATGAGTGACAGACTGCTGGACAGCTGACCAGGATTGTTGTTGCCACTGCCGACCGTGCTTGAAGTTAAACAAGGTTTTATTCCCTAACTGTTCTGCTTTGCGATGGAACAGATAACCCGGTGTATAATTGAGTTTTCTCACCACCTCCATTTCAAGGTTAAACCAGTCATTCTGAATATGAGATGCTTTGATGAGTGAAGTGAAAAATGGTTCCCAACCCTGCTCCAACAGAAAGGTCAGGCTCTCACGACTTCCTGTGTCGAGAATATGATTGCCATATTTCAGTATTTCACTGGACCAAATACCGAGATCATCAGGAGGTTGTGTTTCCAAATCCTTGAAATATTGGACCAGGGCTGACTCTTGTTCGATTGAATCTGTGTCCACATTATCCAACAGATCATGTAGTGAATATTTCACTCGTATTTCCTTCTACTTTAGCGCCCAACATAGGAACGATGATCTTGACTTCCAAATTAATTGCTAGGCGTCATCTGCTGAAGAAGGCAACAATTCAAAAACATTATCATTGTACTGTAATATGTATGCTTCTCGTAATAAATGTGATGAATTATACCCAGATGAGATTATTATCCGCGCGTTGTCGATTTTCAGCAAATATCATGAAAATGGCACAAGATTTGTCTCACTAACAGGACAATGACAAAAATGGCACAAACATCGGATTATTCAGTAACTGGCGTCTCGCTCGCATTTATTGACATGCGGCACCAGGAGAGCAGTATGAGAACTGAAATCCAACTTTTAGGAGGTATGCATGTCTAATCATGTTGCAGAATTTATGGCCGGTGTCCAAGCGAAGAACCCGGCACAGCCAGAGTTTATACAGGCAGTCGAGGAAGTAGTTACATCCTTGATGCCAGTTATGGATCGTCACCCTCAATATCGTGAGGCAAAGGTTCTTGACCGTATTGTCGAACCAGAACGTGTTATCATGTTCCGTGTTCCCTGGGTTGATGACTCTGGTACCGTACAGGTTAATCGTGGGTTCCGCGTTGAATTTAATAGCGCCATAGGCCCCTATAAGGGTGGTCTACGTTTTCACCCAAGCGTTAATCTTGGTATTCTCAAGTTTTTAGGCTTTGAACAAGTCTTTAAAAATGCTCTCACAACCCTGCCCATGGGTGGTGGTAAGGGTGGGTCTGATTTTGACCCTAAAGGCAAATCAGACAACGAAGTTATGGCTTTCACACAATCCTTTATGTCTGAACTCTTTCGTCATATTGGTCCCAATACTGATGTTCCTGCTGGTGATATTGGTGTCGGTGGTCGTGAGATTGGATTTATGTTTGGCCAGTACAAGAGATTGCGGAATGCCTTTGAAGGTGTATTGACAGGTAAATCTCTCAATTGGGGGGGTAGCTTGATTCGTCCAGAAGCAACTGGATATGGAACCGTTTATTTTGCTCAGGAAATGCTGGGAACACGTGGCGAAACTCTTGAAGGTAAAACTGTGACCATCTCTGGTAGTGGAAATGTAGCCCAATATGCAGCAGAAAAGGTTCTGGATTTCGGTGGAAAACCAGTCACATTTTCTGATTCTGCAGGTACAATTTATGATCCAGCAGGTATCGACAGAGAAAAATTGGCCTGGGTCATGGATCTCAAAAACAATCGTCGTGGACGAATCAAAGAGTACACCGATGAATTTGGCGGTGAATACTTTGAAGGTAGACGTCCCTGGCATGTGAAATGTGATGTTGCTTTACCTTGTGCTACTCAGAATGAAGTAAACAAGGAAGAAGCTGAAGCCTTGATCAAAAACGGTTGCTATGTTGTTGCAGAAGGTGCCAACATGCCATCTATACCTGAAGCAATCGACGTCTACCAGAATGCAAAAATTCTGTACGGTCCAGGAAAAGCTGCCAATGCTGGTGGTGTTGCTGTTTCAGGTCTGGAAATGTCTCAAAACAGCTTGCGTCTTTCATGGACGAGAGAAGAAGTTGACGAGCGTCTGCATAACATCATGAAGAGCATCCACACAAATGCCCTTCAGACCGCAGAACGTTATGGTTTCCCAGGAGACTATGTAGCTGGTGCAAATATTGCCGGTTTCTTGAAAGTTGCTGATTCAATGTTGGATCAAGGTGTTGTATAAATAGCTAGATCCTCAAAAAGGCATAAAAAAGCGCAGGGTCCTCCTGCGCTTTTTTTATACTGAACAATTAGAGAATGACATCTTCAAAGGTCAGGTTAGCTGGAACATGCACAAATATAAAAGCGCAGGGTCCTCCTGCGCTTTTTTTATTCTGTAAAAATTAATGGTTAATGTATCAAGTCGGTGTTTCCACTCCCAATTTCGACTTGAAATGTTGGTAGAACTTTTCCAACCGATTACCATGTGTTTCGACTGCTTCTGAGATAGAGGGAAGGTTTTCACCTTTATAGGCAACTTCCTGGGCTATCTCTTTACAATAATCCAAGCCAGCTTGCATATTGTCATAGAAGGTCTGAAGAAATTTCGGTGTCTGCAGCCCTTCTAGTGCGTCATCCAACAATGATCGAAAATGATCCACATACAACTGGATTTCTTTGGCAAACATATGGGGACGCTCATCTGATAGCAATTCCTTGCCTCTCCCATAAATCTGGTCAACCATCTCTTCCAGTGAATAGTTTCGATTAAACCATGACAGGTTGGGTCCAGGGCAGATGGCTTGAGGAGACCGTGAGGCAGGGGAGATTCCCAGGCTAATCAGAGCTCCATTTCCCAGATGCTCACAAAGACACTCTTTGGCCAACACCTTTTCGATGGCGAGATTCTTTTCGGCTCCAGGTGTGATGGTGTCATCAATCTGGCGTAATTTAAGAGTCATGTACTGTGTGGATGCAGTACAGATCATCTCTTCCGTAAATTCGGTATTGGATTTTAAAAACCCTTTGGGACAAGGTGACCCTGGTTTGCCTTGGGCATAGCGCTTGGCTCCCCATTTGGCTGATCCTGATCCTTTGATGTTGTTGAAGGGAACACCAAGAGGAGAGGCTCCACTCAAATACAGACTGTCGTCAGTTGAGTTCATGAGCTGCATTCTGGTCACTGCGTCAATGGGCGTAGCTTCGGGGACCAGCAGAAATGGACTGGCCCAACCAGTACGATCAATGCCATAATTCTTTTGAAGGCGCTGAACCTCACCATGATTCCCAATACCACCCTGTACTGTGATTTCAGGGTGATGGTTGAGATCTTCAGGATATTCCCAATCCATCTTATCGTAAAATTTCTTGATGATGGGCTGAAACTGGGATCCCAATTCCTGTCGTTTCTCTCTGAACTCCCTCAACAGAATAGGCAGGAGGTGTCCTGGTGATGCAAATGCATGTCCACCACAATTCAACCCTGATTCGATTCGAAATTCCGAGATCTCAATTCCTTTTTTAGCCATGTAGCGTCCCTGGATCATGGCTGATCTAAAATCGCTGACCTTAAGGATGATCTTCTTCTTGATCTCACCCTGGTGATCCCGATAAAAATCTCTGTATTTGGTCATGTAGCCGTAAAGACTCTGGTTGATTCCTGCAGAAAAGATCATGGCAGATTCAACTTTGCTTTTGGCAAAACCACGCAAGGCAGCCTTGGCATCAGAAAATTCTTCTCCCAGGGGGGATCCATGCTTGTTGGTGCTGATGTTGTCAACTTTAACCATTATGTTGACATCAATATTACCAGGTTTCATTCTTTTGGAGAGATCCTGAGAAAGCTTTTCCCTGAGTTGTCCGGGTTTGGTTTCCAGCAGGTCATTATACGTCTTCTTAAGGGAGCTTGTATCAGGTAATAATTCGAAATATCGGGTTTTTTCATTCTGCTCAAAAAAGGGTAGAGCACGAATGCGGGCCATCTTCATTTCAACAATATCCTGGACCATATCCAGATATGCGGTGATTCGTTTTGCACGGCCATCGGGTTCCCGGTTTGAAATGGGCTGATAGGGTAGTTTGTACTCAGCCGTATAGTATTTCCTCAAGCGCTCCATGAGGATGTCATCGATAATAGAAATAACTGAAGTGATTCCTAAATGGGCCAGGCGAATGGGGGTGTCAATGGAATGCCCTGTGCCCATGACGGGTATATGAAAATTATGTGTTGTATCTGTCACCAAGGGACCTCACAAAATAAGTTTAGCTAACTATCTCAGTACCATACCCTTATAACAATAATACCAATAGGTATGGATGTGCTTAATACTAACCCCTATGCACAGGATTTCAATAAAAGAATCCTTCAAAAATCTTAACATTTCCACAAAGCTGGAGACAATCATTGTTGCACAAAAAAAAGGCTGTCGCAGAACCTCAGGCAGTCTCTTTTCATATAACCACGGATTCACACCCGTCTCTGCTCGTTGAGCTACGCCGGGCAGGCGGATTTACACAGATTTATGTAAAACCCATCGAAGTAAAAATTATGCGATGGATCGGCTAAAATCAGCCCGCCAGAGAATGTTAAGCAACTCTTTTCTGTCCCCACGACTGTCTTCGACCATTATTTCCCCTTGTGTACAACAAAAAAGAGGCCGCCCTTTTGGGACAGCCTCCTTTGAAAGTTGTGTGATATGGTTTAGAAAAAATATCTGATACCCAGGCTTCCACCAAAGCCAAACCCGCCTCCTCCAAGTATTTTGAGAGTGGGAGTGCTTTCAATAAAGATATCTACAGGATAAGATGAAAGATAGTAACTGATCCCGATTACCCCTCGTACGCCAAGATCAAATTCTGTTGTCTCCTCAAGGTCATCATTGATTCCCTTATGTGTCCCCAGGGTAACACCAGCACCATAATACACAGGTGTCTCATTGTCAGTTATTTTAAGCAAGTCGGGTAAATCAAACAAATAGTCCGCAGCGAGTGCGCTTCCAAAATTCCAGTGTACAGCCACAGCGTTCGTCCCACTCATCCAATATTTTCCAGTGAGTCCATCGGTGGACAAGCCTATTCCTATCCCCGAATTTTGTCCAAACACACTTGCTGTGAGTAGTACAGTGATTAGTAGGGCTTTGAAGGTAATTCTCATGTCAAGCATCTCCTCTTTTGTTTGCTCCGAACATAAAGTGAATTATTTAATTCTCAAGGGTGATTTCGAACTGTTCCTTTTCCAGGGACATGCTGCAGCCCGGTCTCCAGATATGACCTTCACCTTTCATTCCATTAACTTGAATAATGAAAGGGTCCTCAAAATGAAAGTGTTTAAGATACTTCGTTTCTGTGGCGGCCTTTTGACTCTTAAACCAATCGAGATTCATTTTTTCAGCTAATTGTCTTGGAGGAATCGTAAAATAGCTAATCCCAAGAGAAGTAATGTTTTGAAAGAAATGACTCCCAAAAGAAGGATCAACATATAAATCCGGTAAGCCTACCTCTACAATGGATCTGGCGTTAGATATGTAATTCCAGTTCACGGGAATACCCAGCAAGGGGTCCGCTGTGCCCCAACGCCCCGGACCTACAAGCATGTAAGACTTCTCCGGGCTGAATTCTCGATTCATTATTCTTATCTCTTCAGCGATATGCTGGCTTTTCAGGATGTCGAATTTATCAATGTCGATATAAATCAGATCGTGTATTTCGACATTGTCACCATTGCCCAGACAAATTTCACTGTGAAACAGCTCATCGTCTTTTCCCACCTTGGTAATGTCAACAACATGTGGTCGTTCGAATGTGACCATGGGTCTTATTTGCAGAATGGATAGCTCTGCTGGTTCTTCTCGATTTGCTGGTAAATTTACCGCGAATTCCATTTCAACCTCACAACCCATACCCAATTTTCCAAATTCCATTAAATCACTGAGCATATCTGCCAGAGGAAGAGATTTCCATTTCAATATGTTGGCGAAGGTTATAATCCGAGGACCCTTATCGAACAAGGTATCGCGAAAGCGACCGTCCTGGAATGAATACACACTGGCTATCTGGTCCAGGCTGCCGTGCTCCTCAGCAGTTTTCAGGTCCAACTGAACGAGATTCGAACTCTCCCCGCTTTCCAAAGGCAAATCACAATGGGCTGTATCCAGGGCGTAGAAGTAATTCTGACTGTTTTTTAAGATGGATTGCTCATCATAAAACTGTGGCAGAACGTTGGGTCGTTTTGGACTGAATTTTAATGCTTTCTCGCCATTTACAACAGTTCTTCCCAAACCAAGTGCCATGGTTGCCATACCCTCGTCACGGCGCATCGCTCCCTGGGGGTAATAGTTGAGGGTCTGTAGAACACCAGAAAAGCTGGGGTAATAATAATCACCATGTTTTCGCCCACTTAGATGCTGGATTACCACCGCCATCTTTTCATCCTCCGGACGATTACCCGTTGATTTGAGATAAGCAACTGCTTCTCTGTGAAATCCAGAGGCATATACAAGTTTGATGGCTTCCAGTAGCTGGAAAACCCTTGTGTCAAGGGCTGGAGCACAATTGGGAAGCATATAGGTGCTATAAATCCCCGCGAATGGCTGAAATAGAGAATCCTCCAGGAGACTGGAGGATCTGACAGCAAGGGGACCGGCATGATGACCCAAATAGGAATGGAGTTGCTCTGTAAAATTACCTGGAAAAACAGCTTTCCGGAACAGATCATCGATTTCCTGGTTGGTTTCTAACTCCAGGGATTTGCTGCGCAGTTTATTTATGTCCAGGAATCGATCGTAAATATCTGTGGCAATTACAGCGAACTGAGGAACATCAACTCTTATTTCGGGGTATTTCCGCGAAAAATCATATCGACGCTTGTGAGCAGTGAGAAAAGCGAGACCTCGCGCCTTACCGCCAATAGATCCACCCCCAATTCTGACTGCAGTAATGGTTGGATCATAGGTGTCGACATCGTAGTAGCCAATATTATCAAAATGTTGAAGGACTCGCTGTCGTTCAATTGCATCAAGTAAAATTTTGCGAAAATCTTCTGGATCTTCAAAATCTTCGAAATTGATGGGTTTTAAGAAATCAGCAAGATCAAAGTAGCCACGGACGGCCAGCCAGTTTGAGAAATGATCCCGACGTGAATGGTATTCGATACTCTGAATTGGTACAGATTCAAGTGCCGCACTCAGCGCATTTAAATGACGAATTTTTGCAAGGATTTTCCCATCTCGAGTGCTAAAAACCAGATCTCCGAAACCACAGTGCTTGACAACAAAATCCTGCAATCTCTTTATCAATTGGGGTGAATATTTGGCAATAAAATAGGCCCCGAGATCCTTGGCAGTTTTTTCATTACTCCCCTCCATTGATTGCATAATGAGGGGCATCGTGGCATTTTTCTTCTGAATAATTTTTATGAACTTGGCACCAGCCTGGGGGTCAAGTACACCGTTGCGGGGGTACCTCACATCAGAGATAACCGCAAGGAGATTGTTTTTATATAGTTTATATAACTCGGTGGCCTCCTCAAATGTGGATGCCAGCAAAATCTTTGGTCTGGATCTCATTCTGAATAAACGCAGCTCGTCGGTATACTCATGTTTCATCAATTTCTGGGTCGTATTGATGATCACTCTGTAAAGCATAGGTAGAAAAATTGAATAATATTTTGGGGAGTCTTCAACCACAATGATGGCTCGTGCTCCACCCTTCAGAATATCTCGAGGAGCATTCATACGATCTTCGATGTATTTTACAATAGTCGTAAAAATGTTTGAATCACCGTGCCATATGAAGGTTTTATCAATTCCTTTGAGATTATCAACTCGTTGAGTGGCCCACTTATATTCTCGACGGTTCGAGGCCAGCATGATGACTGGAATGGACTCTTGCTTCTTTTTAATCTTACGACCCAGTTCAAAGGGATCCATATCTGATATACGTGTCATCGTAATGACGAGATCATAGTGGCGCGCTCTCAATTTTCTCAACGCATGGTCTCCCGTTGAGACCCTGGTAATTCTTGGAGCACTGCTAAGATTCATATCCTGGTATTCAGTGAAAATCATTTCACCAAGACGGCCATCCTCTTCCAACTTGAAGGCATCATAAAGACTTGATATCAACAATATTTCATGCACACGGTGTTGCATCATGTCTCGGAAGCCCGGACGTTGCTTGAGTGTGAGTACCTGATTAAACATGCTTTAAAATAGTTGAGATATCCTCATTAAAAATGCTCAATTGGTTTTTACATGGTGAGTCAACTGATTTAGGTGGATATGAACAGTAGAAATGATTGAGTTTATTTAGGAATCTACTTGTCCATATCGTATTCTGACCCATTAAGAAAACTCACCAAGTCTACAGGTTTGAGCCAGAGCACTTGAGGATTCGTATTATCTAATTTACGAACTTTGTATACTTGGCACACTGTTTGTCTTTTAATGTTTTGTATCAAAAACAAGGGGGATGAGATTGGGAGATGGCTATGAATTTTGGGATTCTGCATGAAAGTCGTTTGAATGAAAAGCGAGTCTGTTTAACACCCAGGGGAGCAACATCTCTTATTACGAGGGGTCACACAGTTTTTGTAGAATCAGGAGCAGGTATATCAAGTGGCTTCTCTGACCAGAATTATACAAACAAGGGCGCCCAGATTGTTTTTAGCTCGGATGAAATTTATGGTCGCTCTGATGTGCTGCTCAAAATTTTGCCTGTGAATGAGGAATGCCTCGATCTTATGCTAGAAGGCCAGACCGTCATTACCTTCCAGCACCTCTCTGTCAGTTCCCCAGCAGTATTCAAGGGTTTGACCGAAAAAAAAATCACCTTGATCGGAATGGAGATCATGGAAGAGGAAGATGGTTCCAGACCGATTCTCAATATCATGAGTGAACTTGCTGGTCAGATGGCACCAATCATCGCTGGAAATTATTTAGGACGTGATCCCATGGGAAGAGGAGTCCTGTTGGGGAGTGTCCCAGGAGTAGCCCCTGCTTCCGTTGTCATTGTTGGGGCCGGAATGGTAGGAGCCAGTGCCGCAAAGGCTTTTGTGGGTTTGGGAGCGCAAGTCCATATTCTTGATAAAAATATTGAACAATTACGTAGGGTGAAGAACACCTTGGGTGACCGGGTTACTACTATTTACGCTAATCAACCAGCCGTGGCTAGAACCATTGCCTTCGCTGATGTCGTGGTAACATCCATTCTAAACAGAGGTGCCCAGACTCCTCAGATAATCACGAGGGAAATGGTCAAAAAAATGAAACACCTCTCTGTACTCATCGACTATTCTGTTGATGAGGGTGGTGCCAGTGAGACAACCAGGCCGACCTTGCTTTCAGATCCTGTCTATATCGATGAAGGTGTGATCCATTATTGTGTCCCCAATATTACCTCAGGGATAAGTAGAACCACCTCAATTGCACTTTCCAATGTATTGTCCAAGTATCTGATTCAGATAGCCGAGATGGGCATTGATAAAGCGATGAAAGATTCGCATGGACTCAAAAAGGGATTGTACACACTTGGTGGACGAAATATGCAACCCGTTCTTAATCGCTTATTTGGTATCAAAATATAATGGGATGGACTGAAAACTATCGCTCACGTATTGGAACTCCTGAGGAGGCCATGAGTCTCATCAAATCTCGAGATTCTGTTTATTTGCATGCAGGTGCCGCCACCCCTCAGATTTTTGTAGATGCTTTTAGCAAGCGAGTCATGGACCTTGAGGATGTGACAGTAAGCCACATTCTAACATTAGGTGATGCAAAATATGTCACGCCAGAGATGGAAGGCCATGTACGCCTAAACTCCCTGTTTACTGGAACGAATGTGAGGGAATCCGTAAACGCAGGCAGGGCAGACTGGACACCTATCTTTCTATCAGAAATTCCGGGGCTGTTTAAAAATGGCCACATCCCTGTGGATGTGGCTCTAATTCATGTGAGCCCACCTGATTCACATGGTTTTTGCAGTTTTGGAGTAAGTACGGATACAACAATTGCCGCCTGCAAAGTAGCCAAAATTATTGTAGCCATGGTAAATCGGCAGATGCCCAGAGTTCACGGCGACAATTTTATACACGCTTCGAAGTTGGATTTTATCGTGGAGGCTGATGAGCCATTATTCCAAGCTGCCAAAGTTGAATTATCTGAGCGGCACATGATTATCGGAAAATACATTGCCAGTCTCATTGAAGACGGATCAACCCTGCAGATGGGAATTGGAGCTATACCAGATGCAACATTGTTCTATCTCAAGGAAAAGCGCAACCTGGGTATCCATACAGAGATGTTCAGTGACGGTGTGGTGGAACTGGTTGAATCTGGCGTAATTAATGGCGAAGAAAAAACGCTACACCCAGGAAAAGTAGTCTCCAGTATTGTTATGGGCTCCCAACACGTTTACGATTTTATTCATGAGAATCCTTTCATGGAGTTTCATCCCACAGATTATGTGAATGATCCCTATATCATTGCTCAAAACAATAAAATGGTGGCGATTAATTCATCCATTGAGATTGATCTAACCGGTCAGGTATGTTCAGATTCCATGGGACGCACCAATTTTTCAGGAATTGGTGGCCAGGTTGATTTTATGCGGGGAGCTTCTCGAAGTATTGGTGGGGTACCCATTATTGCCATGCCCTCTACAGCTAAAAAGGGCACCCAATCCCGTATTGTTTTAGAGCTGAAACCGGGGGCCGCTGTCACAACCAGCAGAGGGGATGTGCACTATATCGTCACTGAATTCGGTATTGCCCATCTTCACGGAAAAACATTGAGGGAAAGAGCCAAGGCTCTTATTTCAATTGCGCACCCAGACTTCCGGGAGGAGTTGGAGCGACAGTCACACAGGAGTAAACTTTTACATTGAGAAATAAGATAATATGAATCTGAGGAGGTTCTGAATATGGCTAAAGCCCGTGGACTCGTTGCAGTCAACATCGAGGAATGCAAAGGATGCAATCTTTGCGTCGTCGCATGTCCAGTTGATGTCCTGCACTTGGCAAATAGTTTTAATACGCATGGTTATAGTCCAGCTGAATATGATGGTGATGGATGTACGGGTTGCGGTATTTGCTTCTATGCATGTCCTGAACCAGGTGCAATTACAGTTTATAAGAATTGGGCTGAGGCTGAAGAAAGCTATATCTGCCAGACTAAGAATGTGCAGAGTAGATTGACAGTCACCGATTCGGTGAAGGGGCTGGCAGAGTGTGAAGCCTGTGGTCAGCAAGTTATCCTAAGCAATTTTAGAAACCTAAGTTTCGCGGAGTAGAGCATGGCAAAACAATTTGTAAAAGGGAATGAAGCAATTGTAAAGGGTGCCATCCTGGCTGGTTGCCGCGCTTACTATGGATATCCAATTACCCCGGCAAGTGAGATTGCCCACGCTGCTGCACTTTACATGCCACTGGTGGGGGGGACCTTCCTTCAGGCTGAGAGTGAAATAGCGGCAATCAATATGGTGTATGGTGCTGCTGGAACCGGTATTCGTGCCATGACAGCAAGTTCCAGCCCTGGTTTTAGTTTGAAGCAGGAGGGAATGTCATATCTGGCGGGAGCTGAACTCCCATGCGTGGTTGTGGATATCATGCGCGGAGGCCCTGGTCTGGGAAACATAGCCCCGGAACAAAGTGACTACAATCAGGTAGTTAAGGGGGGTGGCCATGGAAATTACAAAAATATAGTTCTAGCCCCCAATTCTGCTCAAGAAATGTGTGACCTTACCATGCTGGCATTTGATCTTGCTGACAAATATAGAAATCCAGCCGTTGTTTTGGCTGATGGATTTATAGGTCAGATGATGGAGCCAGTCGACTTCCCTGAACCAGTTGAAGAATTTGCTGAAAAGAAATGGGCCATACGCGGAGTCGATGGCGATAGAATGAATCTTATCAGCTCTATTGAACTTGATCCAGATGATCTGGAGCGTCACAATAGAAAATTACAGAGCAAATACGAGATTATTGAAAATAGCGAGACCCGCTTCGAAGAATATCGACTTGATGATGCAGACTTCATCGTAGTCGGCTACGGCATTGTTTCTCGAATGGTACATACAGCCGTCGATCAATTGAGGATTGAAGGGGTAAAGGTGGGCATGCTGCGTCCCATAACCCTCATGCCCTATCCATCAAAACGAATCGCAGAACTCGCTGCCATGGATCATGTCAAAGCATTTAGTGTGATAGAATTGAGTAATGGTCAAATGGTGGATGATGTCCGATTGGCTGTGAATGGTGCCAAGCCCGTGGAGTTTTACGGCAGGATGGGGGGCAATGTCCCGTCCATAAAAGAATTGGTACATGAGATCAAACGCATGATGAGGGTACTATGAGCGTCAAAATATTAGGAAAATCAAAGGGCTTTTACGACACCTATGAACGTCGTCCGGGAAATAATAAGGAACAGACTCACTATTGTCCAGGTTGTGGTCATGGAATTCTTCATAAAATGATAGCAGAGGCCCTAACAGATTATGAGGTAGCTGAAAATTGCATATTTGTGAGCCCTGTCGGGTGCAGCGTTTTTGCCTACTATTACTTTAATGCAGGAAATATCCAGTCTGCTCACGGTAGAGCGCCTGCAGTGGCTACGGGTGTGAAGCGTGCCTTACCTGAATCTATCGTGATTTCATATCAGGGAGACGGAGATTTGGCTGCCATTGGTGGTAATGAGATACTTCATGCCGCCAACCGTGGTGAAGCCATAACCGTTTTCTTTGTAAATAATGCCATTTACGGAATGACCGGGGGTCAAATGGCTCCCACAACCCTCATTGGTCAGAAAACAACGACCACACCCTATGGTCGAACGCTGCAGAATGAGGGTTACCCCATGCGTATGGCCGAAATCATTGCCAGTCTTGAATCTCCCGTGTATGTAGAACGCGTTATGTTGGCAGATGTGCGGTCAAAAAATGCTGCCCGGAAAGCTGTCCGGCGAGGTATCAAAAATCAAATCGAGAAGAAAGGTTTCTCTTTTATTGAGGTTTTATCCACCTGTCCCACAGGGTGGAAGATGACAGCACCCCAGTCAGAGGAATGGATCAAATCAACTCTGATGCAGAACTTCCCACTCGGTGTATTCAAAGATATCGCCCAACAGGTTGAACCTTTGGACTTGAGTAAGCATTTTGCTTCACCAAGCAGGGTACCAAAACTTCTCGGACTGGAGCAGGATAAGATAAAAATTGAAACTGATTCATTGACCCTAAGTGAAAGCATTGATCAGGAAATAAAAATTGCCGGGTTTGGTGGCCAGGGTGTTCTCTCTCTGGGTGTCTGGCTTAGTGAAATTGGGATGCGCCAGGAGCTTAATGTGAGTTGGATTCCTTCATATGGTCCTGAGATGAGAGGGGGGACAGCAAACTGTCACGTCAAGCTGTCACGTGAGGCAATTGGATCACCCCTGGTTACCCATCCTACAGTGCTGGTTGCCATGAATCGACCCTCTCTGGAGAAGTTTGAAGATGATGTTATTGAAGGTGGGGCCATTCTGTGGGATAGTTCACTGATAGATATTGAGCCAAAACGGGATGATATCATACGAATACCCATTCCAGCAACTGAGATCGCAAAGGAATTGGGCAACACGAGAACCTCGAATGTTGTCATTCTCGGTGTCCTCGCCGGATACTCAGATTTTCTTGATCCTTTGGTGGTTCAAAGGGTTCTACCGCTTATCTTTAAGAAGCGACATCTTTTAGAGATCAATCTGAAAGCATTTCAGAAAGGTCTGGAACTGGGGAGAGAACTCTCAGCCTGATATTCCTCCTCAAAAATTTGGAGGTCACAAAATGAAGTATTCCAAAATATTAGTACCGACTGATTTTTCGGAGTCTGCGAAATATGCACTACCATTCGCCATAGATCTGGCGCAAAAGTACCAGGCCAGTCTACATGTATTGCATGTCGTGGAACCCATCGTGGCCCCTGTTGATTTTGCCTGGGGGACCTATAGCTATCCAGATATAGAGAAACAACTCAGCGGATATGTTGATGAGTCGCTGGCAAAGATAGTGGCGGAACAAATTCCCTCTGAAATCAAGACTGATTCATCAAATCTGCATGGGAAACCCTGGCGGGAGATAGTCTCCTTTGCTAAGGAACAGGGGATGGATCTCATCGTGATGGCCACCCATGGCTTGAGCGGATTTAGTCACGCCATTTACGGCTCAACGGCTGAAAAAGTTGTACGGAAAGCTCATTGTCCCGTCCTGATCGTGCGTCATCCCCATGTAAAATTCGAGATGCCATAGATCATTTTGACATCTTATCCAACGCCATTAGAATTCTGTTCACCTCAACAGTCACTTTAAGCGTGAAACATCGATATCTTTACATCAACACACTTTACAGGACAATCCTTATCTGCTGATACATAGTGAGTTAAGGCTAGGAGTATCAGTGGTAATTGTTTAGTTTTGACTCCTTCTTTGGGGAGGTTATAAACTCAGATCCCTTCCGGTAACTGGCAATTCGCTTTAGCATTCACCTCCCTTTATTCTATCTTCTTACCTTATGAATGATACCAGAAAAGACATTCCGACGCGTCGCCTGATATCCAGCCTTGAGCACATCTATGCGCTTAAAACCATCCCTAGATCAGGGTGGTTACAATCTGGAATTGATGCTCGGGGTGTTGAATCTATCGCTGCCCATAGTTATGGGATGTCAATCCTTATACTTTATCTGCGCGCCACTTTACAATCGAATGGCGTGAATGTAGAGCGCGCTCTGAACATGGCCCTTGTGCATGACATGGCAGAATCAATCGTAGGTGATTTAACCCCCAGGGACAATGTGCTGGAAGCGACGAAATACGAGGCTGAAGCGGCTGCTTTTGAGCAGATAGTGCAAGACGTTCAAGAAGGTGAATACTTCAAAAATCTCTGGCAAGATTTTGAGTCAAATAAATCTCCTGAGGCGCGGGTAGTAAAACGAATTGACAAATTGGATATGCTGATCCAGGCTTATCTTTACGAAAAGAAATACGAAATGAGACTTGATTCTTTCTGGGAAAACATGGACGATATGTTCAAGGGGAGTGAATCGGAGTCGATTTATAATTATATAAAATCAAATCGATTTGAATTTAAAGGGAATGAAGCATGAGGATGGTTGTTTTGGGCAAACTGGTCTTACTGGCATTATTGATTATCAGTCCAGTTATGGCAGAAGAACATGGTAGCGCGAGTGAACAGGTTGCCAGTGAGCAAATTGTCAACCAAGAAGGGGATATGCATCAGGAGGCAGAAGCAGGTCACCATAGCAGTTTGCCGCCGATCTGGCTAGTTGCACCATTTATCATTTTGCTGCTAATGATTGCAACGGGACCTCTTTTTTACCCCCATTTATGGGAACATCACTACCCCAAAGTCGCCATTTCGCTGGGAGCCATCGTCGCTGTCTACTATGGATTTTTAATGGATCACGGTACACTCAGTCTGCTACATACACTGGAGGAGTACATATCCTTTATCGCTTTGCTCACAGCGCTTTTCGTGGCTTCAGGTGGAATTCTTATACGATTTAATTCCTCAGGCAAACCCTGGATTAACGGGCTCATACTTTTTGGTGGAGCCATACTTTCTAATTTTATTGGTACAACTGGGGCCTCCATGCTGTTAATCAGGCCATTTATGAGATTGAATGAAGGTCGACTAAAACCCTTTCATGTCATTTTCTTTATTTTTATTGTGAGCAATATTGGTGGAGGTCTTACTCCCATTGGAGATCCACCCCTGTTTCTAGGTTTTTTAAAGGGAGTACCATTCTTTTGGGTGGTTGGGCATGTCTGGCATATATGGTTGGTCACAGTGTTGGCTGTAATTGGTGTTTTTATGGCCTTCGATATGCGGGTACCTGCCAGCAGTGTAGCACCCACACCTGGAAAAAATCTTGAGATACACGGCAGTAAAAACTTTATCTATCTGGGAATTATCATCATTTCAGTATTTATGGATCCAGCAGTGATCGATGGTTTTCCCAGCTTACAGAAACTGTTGCATGTCCCCTTTGGTATACGAGAAGTGATTATGTTTAGTGTGGCTTTTATAGCTTACCGAACCGGGGATAAGGAAGCCTTACGTGGCAATGAGTTTAACTTTGAGCCTATCAAAGAAGTGGCCTATCTCTTTGTAGGAATATTTGCTACCATGATTCCAGCGCTACAGCTAATTGGTGCTTATGCTAAAGAGCATGCTACCGAATTTACAGTCTCCCGCTTTTACTGGTTTACTGGATCCCTTTCCGGCGTGCTTGATAATGCACCGACTTATCTAAATTTCCTGGCAGGTTCAATGGGAAAATTCGGACTTGATATTAGTTCGGTTTCCGACGTTCAACAGTTTGCAACGAAAGTCCCATCTCCGGTTCCAGGGGACTCTAATTCAGTTGTATACCTAATGGCTATTTCTGTGGCTGCTGTATTTTTTGGAGCCATGACCTATATTGGGAACGCTCCCAACTTTATGGTAAAAAACATAGCTGAACAGGCTGGTGTAGACGTACCATCCTTTATGGGCTATATCTTTAAATATTCAATACCAATACTACTGCCCATCTTTTTTGTAGTCTGGTTAATCTTTTTTAACCTATAGAAAATTATCTCAGGAGAACAATAATGAGCAAATCTATTCATCAGGCTACTGAAAAAAAAGAGACTGGATTTCTAATCAAGAACTCAATTTTCCTGCCCTTCCATTTCGAACTATTAAGTATCTGGATTGGGAAGGATATGTCCCTGGTTTCAAAACCCGATCTGCTTACTGATTTCAGTGACAGGAATGGCGATGTCCATATTCGTGAATCAGAGAGCTTTACAAATCTAATATTTAATGCCCATAAGGACTTGAAGCGTGAATATGGTCATTATAAAGGACATATAATTCTGTACTGCACAGAAAAGGGTGCCGATATATTTGATAGTAATAACCGACATTATGTCAAATTGTCCTTTCATGATGATACCAACAAAGTTTATATGGAATTGATAGACGATCCCTTTGAACTTTAAGTGAAAAGTTAATCCAACCCATGGAGTAAATTGAGTTGATCAGTGCCGTTGTAACAGGATACCTGCTATTGTCTGGAATTCTCCTGCAATTCTCGGGAAAATTCATCTCAGCCGCCCGGCAGCACCAATTGGCATTTGTTTCAATAATTGTCCTTGTGCTGGGCATTTTTCCGCAACTCCGCCTGCCCCTTGTTGCCCCAGGGATAATTTTCCATCTTGGAATGATGCTATTCGCATTGCACCTGAGTGCCTATTATTCAGGAACCTCGAAGAACTCCGCACATATGTATTCTTTAATCCTCTATCTTGCTGCTGTGGTGCTTGCACCACTGTCTCATCATCTGTTTATTGAATGGACGTTGAGTCGCTTTCTGATCATGGGCGGAACTGGGCTGGTCCTGCTGGAGCTGGAAAGAACTGTTGCTGAAAAATCTTATTCGCTGAGTATTGTTGAGAAAAACCTTCTCTGGGTTTGGTTTATCTCCGCTGTCATGGGTTTGTGGGAGCGTCAGGTTCAATTGCTCCCCGATCTGTTCTTTCTGGTCATCCTTGTGGTCCACCTGGAGAAGCGCTGGCCAAAGTTAAGCGTCCCAGCCCCACTGATCGCCCTATATGGTATGCTTATCGTCTGGTATGGTCATTATACCTTGTCAGGCATCCCCGGTCATGTTTTGGATATTTCAAACGTATATCCACCCTCCAATACTCAATTGATTCTTATAGGATTGGTTATGATTGGATTGTTGGTATTTGGACTTCGCAGCAGGAGTATTACCAAACAGTTTTTATACCTGTTTCTTGCCCAGGAAACATTATTACTGGGAACAGGTCTTGAGAATTTCTTCCAACCATCGCAAGAGTTGATAGGATTACAGAGAATTCTCCTCTTTGTCTCATTGATCGGTCTTTTTGTCATGATAGAATCCAAAGAAAATGAGGGATTGGACAAAAGGGGTTTAAGCGGGTTGGTATTTGAGCGTCCAAGATTTACCAGTAGTGTCGTGCTGGTTTCACTGTTTTTTGCATTTTACCCACTGGTATATATTGCAGGTGATTCATTATTAGTAACAACCATGCTCATTGGAATTGTGGTCCTCAGTGCAGGATGGACAGCGAATCTCATCCGAATTCTTTTCACTCGGGTAGATCGTGACTATCGAATTCTAAGACCGTCCCTGTCTATCTGGTCGACGGTTGTATTCACTATCCTGTGGGCAGCGGTCGTATTGTTGGAAATTGTAAGTAGAAATATTTTGAGCTGATAGCTCACAAACTATGAAGGTTATATGCGATGAGACTCACAAAAATATATACACGCAATGGCGATAAGGGCAAGACACGTCTGGCAAATGGAGAGGAAGTCTCAAAGGATTCTTTGCGAGTCACAGCCTATGGTGACGTGGATGAACTGAATAGCATTATCGGGCTAGTCTTAACTGAGAATCCAGATGTAAAACTAGCTGCTGTCCTATCAAGTATCCAGCACACCCTCTTCGATCTTGGCGGCGAGCTGGCATCTGACGGTATGATAGAAGGTCTGGTTACTGATCAGCATACTACATCGCTTGAGAAGCATATTGATCAAATGAATATTGAACTACCCCCTCTGGAGGAATTCATTCTGCCAGGTGGGACAAAATCTGCCTCACTATTGCATCTGGCGCGGACAGTCTGTCGTAGAGCTGAACGCAGTATTATCACGTTGAACCAGAGTGAAACGGTTGCTGCTGAGATTATTCAATATGTGAACCGGCTTTCCGACATACTATTTGTTATGGCCCGCTATGAAAATCATCGCAGTGGGAATCAGGAAGTATTCTGGAATAATCCTCGTAAAAAGTAGGGCTTAACTGCTCCCTCATCAGGGAAAACGAAAATATTATATTGTGTATGAAATAGTATACATAATGATTAAAATATATTACATTAATCGCTGATCGAAGGGAGAGAAAAAATGAATTTTTGGTTATCAACCACCATGCTGGCAGCCTTTCTAATCAGTGCCACCGCCGCCTATCTCGCAGTTCGAGCTCTGCAGGTATTGAAACTGCGCAAGGCCAAAATTGACCACGGGGGAGAAGTAATAAAAATTCCTATGGCATTATTGCAGAAACGTTCCCTGTGGAATATTGTTACCATCGCTACAGGAGTTTCCACCATCATGTGGTTGTTCAAAGGGCATGCTGTCACAGATTTTTTTCAGAATGAAGAATTCCGAATCACTTTAACAGGAGTGATCATGGTGACTCTCGGAATTAGCGTACTTTTAATGCTCCCCACATCACGAAAAAGTCGTTGGTCAAAGTTATTGGACGAGAGGGATCGACTCGTATTGTCCCGAGCAACAAACTTTCAAGTCGTGGGAATTATGATATTGGGTTTTATTTGGACCATAGGACTTACTGAACTCTATTGGGAGGCTGGGACTATTCCCATTGATATACCTTATTTGGCATTATGGTCTCAGTTTCTGATGCTGTTTTTAAGCAGGTCAATAGGCATCGTTTATGGCTATTGGTGGTTGGATCACTATGGCGACTGATATAATTCTTAACACTATTCGCAAACACCGTTTTGAGCAAAATGAAATGACGCAACAGGAATTGGCGGATGCAGCCGGTTGTACGCGTCAAACCATTGTGGCACTTGAGGCAGGAAGGTATACTCCCTCTTTGGGTCTTGCTTTTCGAATCGCTAAAATATTTGGATTAGGTTTAGAAGAAATATTTGAATATCGTGAGTTTTAGAGAATGGTAAGCTCACACTTCATGATATAAGCATGTCCCATTACCTCATTTTCAATAAATCGTGAAATGGATTGAAATCTTGAGTCAAGATAGGATCTGTCTGATGAGAGCATAGCAACAGCGATTGCGGCATGTTGCCATTTATCCAGATAATCAAACTCAGAAACTGAGACGTTGTAACGAGAGCGTAATCTTTCTTTTAAACTTTTAATCACACTCCGCTTTTGCTTCAAACTCTGAACTGCGGGTAAGTGTAACTCAACCTGTAAAATGCCGGTGAGTAACATGTATGCGCTTGATCCTGATCGTCTAAAGTCTATGGTTAAACAGGTTGATTTCTTTAATGATGTGAGGATGGATATTCGGGTTGGCTGCAATGATGTGTCCCACAGCCAGATCCAGATCCTCACCACGTGGGCCAGATACCATACCTCCAGCCTCAGTTACCAGTAAAGCACCAGCCGCAATATCCCAGGGTTTTAAACTGAATTCCCAGAGTCCGTCCAGACGACCACAAGCCAGCCAGGCCAAATCAATAGCCGCTGCTCCAGCTCGTCTCAGTCCTTGCGTTTTCCCATAGATTGACGCCCACAGCTCCATATTAAGCTTAAAATAATCATCATTAAAATATGAGAAGCCCGTGGCCAACAGAGATTTGCCCAAGTCATGGGTTTGACTCACAGAAATTGACTCCCCATTTAGAAAAGCGCCCTGACCTTTTCCAGCGCTGAAAAGTTCTTGCCGGTTTGGGTCATAAACTGCTGCTACGAAGAGTTCATCTTCAAATTGAATTCCAATGGATACGGCGAAAACGGGGAAGCCATGGACAAAATTAGTGGTTCCATCAAGAGGGTCGATAATCCATTTGTAGGGGGAGGAACGTGAGCTGGATCCGCCACCTTCTTCTGCCAATATCTCATGTTCAGGATAAAGTCGGTGAATCTCGGACACAATATAGTTTTCTGAAGCTTGATCGACTTCAGTCACCATATCACGGCTACTTTTGTATGAAATTTGTCTTTCTCTAGTGCTCAAGGTAAGGATGAGTTCACCAGCAGTTCTGGCAATTGAACTGGCGTCCCCAATAAGTTGGTCGTGAAAATTATTCATGTAACCCTCAATTTAATAAATAGATTTATTTGTAAGGCACATGTTCCTGGTTGAAGTATTCTGTACTCATCGTCTTCAACTTTTTAGACAGTAAAATTATTGCCAGCAGGTTGGGCAAAGTCATGAACCCTAATGCTGCATCTCCAAATTTCCATACTGCATCGAGACTGGCAATGCCTCCAAGAAAAACAAAGAAAACATAGACAGTTCGGTAGGGCAGGATGGCTTTTGGACCGAATAAGTATTCAGTGGCTCTATCCCCATAAAAGGACCAGCTGATGGCAGTGGAAAGTGCAAAAAGCAGAATAGAAAGCGTAATAATTTTATCACCCCAGCCGATCATCCAACCCAGCCCTTCTTTAAATGCAAAAGAAGTGAGCAAGCTACTATTCAGGAGCTCACGTCCATCGAAAACCCCTGATGCTACTATTGAATCTGCCAGCGTAGCATCATGGACGCTAATTCGTACAAAAAATTCTGTATGCTCCCAGGCGCCTGTGGAGATGATTGCAAGACCAGTTAAGGTACAGATAAGGATAGTGTCAATGAATGGCCCCAGCATGGCAACAGAACCCTCGCGTACAGGTTGATCTGTCTTGGCAGTAGAGTGGGCAATGGCGGCACTTCCCTGGCCTGCTTCATTGGAGTATAATCCTCTTTTAATTCCGTGGAGCATGACCAGCAGAACGCCACCTCCTACACCACCAGCCATGGCAGGTGGGTTGATAGCCATCTTGAAAATCAACCCAAATGCTGTCCCCAATTGATCAAAATGTGAAAGAAGGATAAGCAGAGCTGCAAATACATAAATTCCGGCCATGAAAGGGGCCAGATATCCCGTTACGTGTCCGATACGTTTGATCCCCCCGAGAATCACCATTCCTACCAAGGTAGCCATCAATAGTCCATTGAATATTTGCTGCATGGATACTGAAAAACCCTCGAAAACCATATGTTTTAAGGTTAACCAGTGAGTGGATCCAACTACTTGAGACACTTCAGAGTAAATCTGATCGGAAACCGTGAATGATTGGATGGCATTACCAGTGGCCATTGAGCAGATAATGGTAAAAGCCGCAAATGCTACTGCAAGCCAGCGCCAATTCCGACCCAGACCATTTTCAATGGTATACATGGGTCCACCAGCAGTGTTTCCATTTACATCCATTTCCCGATATTTTAAAGCGAGCGTACTTTCAGCAAATTTCAGGGTAGTACCGAAAAAAGCAGTAATCCACATCCAGAGTAATGCCCCGGGTCCCCCATAGTAAATCGCGATACCCACTCCGGCTATATTTCCAATACCCACTGTGGCTGAGAGTGCTGTGGTCAAAGCCCGGAAATGATTCAGATCGCCCTCATCTTCAGGATTATCATAGATACCCATGGTGACTTGAACCCCATGCCAGAAACGCTTGATCTGAGGAAATCCAAGATATATGGTCACAAAAATTCCGGAGCCAACCAGTGCTAGAACCATAAATGGAACGGCTCGCTGAGAGGGGAAAGACCAGATTGCATCGAAGAAATCAACTCCGAATGCATATAGGAAAAATGAGATTGTTGCAAACGCTAGAATACCAGCAGTAGATCGTTTCATGAAAAACCCTTCAGTGAATATCATGTAGTAGTTAGTTGTGGCTTTATTTTAAAGCGGATCAGATGTGGGGAAAGGAAAAAGTTGATCAATTGCCTGGTTCACAAGCATTTCCCATCGAGGGAAAAAACCTCCTCTGTGGGGAGAGGAGGTTTTATTGGGCTAATTTATTTTATCAGGCTGGGTTTTATGAATCTGGAGGCACAATTTCTGGTGTTGCATACTTGGTCTATGGAGATGTTTAATACATCACGAATTTAGCGAGACGTCCATCTAAACCACCATTTCTCAGGGGTCGTTTCCATTCAGGACGCAGGCCAATATTCTTCAGGTATTTTCGTTCACCAAAATAGATATAGGCCTCACTTCCAGCACATTTCTGTTTCAACCAATCGCCCATTTCCTTATACAAAGTGGATAAATCTTCTCCAGTTTGCAGGCGAATGCCATAGGGAGGATTCATGACCAGAGTGGCTCCCGGGGGAATGGTAATCTCCTGGTAATCCTTACGGTGGGTGTAGATTTCAGATCCACGGGGCAGATGGGAGAGATTTCGTTTGGCCACTCTCATGGCAACCGGGTCGACATCAGATGCTTGAATGGGTATTTCTTGAGGTGCATCAAAGGCACCATCCATCTCCTTACGTACATGCGTCCAGAGTCCCTTGTTGAAATCGGGCATTTTCATAAACCCAAATCTTTTTCGGAAATAGCCTGAAGGAAGGTTGGTGAGAGCCATATAAGCTTCAGCAGGGAGGGTTCCGGAGCCGCACATGGGATCGATAAATGTGGTTTTACCATCCCATTTGGTCATTTGAACGATAGCTGCGGCCAGCGTTTCCTGCATGGGGGCTTCCACTGTATCCAGTCGGTATCCCCTGCGATGCAAAGAGCCTCCACTGGTATCGAGACTGATGACGGCCCGGTTGTTCTCAATATGGAGATTGAACCAGATATCAGGGTATTTTGACTCAACATTGGGTCTACGTTTCACCTTCTCACGAAAACGATCCACAATGGCATCTTTCAGCTTAAGGGAGGCGTATTGGGAGTGGGTGATAGCGCTATTGCTGACCTGGGAGAAGATGGCAAAGGTTTGATCTGGTGAAAAGAGTTCTTCCCAGGGAATATCCATGGCCGTCTTGTATAGATATTTGGTACTGTGGCAATCGAAGGAAATCAGGGGCGCTAAAATTCGGGTGAGCAGTCTCGAACCGTAATTGATTCTGTAAACGGTTTCTGCATCTGCAGTGAATTGTAAACCTCTGAAGCGCTGATTGACTTTGGAAGCACCGAGATTTTCAATCTCAGCTGCGGCCATTTCCTCAAGACCATTGGCAACCTGAGCAAAATAGCTATTCGTTTTTTGGTATTGGAAGGACATTAATCATCAACCCGCTTATCTTTCCTGGCCTGGGAAAGACGTTTGTTGGGATCCAGCTCCATTTTACGAATGCGGATATTTTCAGGTGTGATTTCAACCAGCTCATTCTCAGAGATAAATTCTATCGCCTCATCCAGAGTAAGCAGATGAGGTTTCCGCAGTGTGACAGTTTGATCAGCATTTGCGCTACGCATATTGGTCAATTTCTTTTCACGAGTAATATTTACATCCAGATCTCCAGGACGATTCCGCTCCCCGATTACCATTCCGGCGTAGACCTGGGTACCCACATCGAGTTGCAGTTCTCCCCGATCTTCCATGCTCAAACTGGCGTAGGCCGTGATTTTTCCTGAACGATCAGAAACCAGAGCTCCTGTATTTCGCTGGGGGATGGGACCAAACCAGGGAGCATAACCCTCCATAATGGTATTCATCACGCCAGCACCCTTGGTTTCAGTCATAAAGGTGGTACGAAAACCAATCAGTCCACGAGATGGAATTCTGAATTCTAAATTTACCCGTCCACTGCCGTGGTTGATAATATTCGCCATGCGACCTTTCCGGATGGACAATTTTTCTGACATGACACCCACAAATTCTTCAGGAATGTCCAGATATAGCTTTTCAACTGGTTCTGACAATCTGCCGTCAATTTCTTTAGTGATAACTCGGGGCTTGGATACCATAAACTCATAGCCTTCGCGGCGCATGGTCTCGATGAGGACAGCCATCTGAAGTTCGCCGCGGCCTCTGACTTCAAAGGCGTCAGCGCGATTCTTCAGTTGTTCAATCTGCAGGGAAACATTGAATTTCATTTCCTTTTCCAGTCGGGCAAGAATATGTCTTGAAGTCAGGTATTTACCATCTTGACCGGCAAATGGACTGGTATTGACATAGAAAATCATTGAGACTGTGGGCTCGTCCACATGAATACGAGGCAATAAATCTGGATTTTCAATTGAAGTGATAGTGTCACCTATGGAGATGTTATCAATACCTGCAAAGGCAATGATATCACCAGATACAACTTCTTCGACTTGTTGACGTCGAAGACCATCAAATGTGTATAAAGCGGAAAATTTCACATTGGGTGTTTGTTTGTGTTCGCCTGCCAGTAGATAATTTGTACCCATTTTGAGGACGCCGTTTCTCAGGCGACCAATGGCAATCTGACCGACGTAGGCATCATAGTCAAGATTGGCAATAAGGAACTGAGGGACATGATCATCCGATCCCTCAGGTCCTTGAATATAATCAATAATGGTTTCGAAAAGGGGACGGAGGGTCGTCGAATCATCACCCAGTTGCGCATGGGCGATACCGTCTTTGGCGATTGTATACAAAATTGGAAAATCGATCTGTTCATCTGTGGCATCCAGATCAATAAAGAGGTCGAATACTTCGTCAACAACTTCAGCAATCCTGGAATCAGGACGATCAATTTTATTGATCACCAGAATGATCCGGAGATTTTTTTCCAAAGCCTTTTTCACAACGAATCGAGTCTGGGGCAGTGGGCCCTCACTGGCATCAACCAATAACATGGCCCCATCGACCAGATTTAGACCTCGCTCTACTTCACCACCAAAATCAGCATGTCCAGGGGTATCAATAATGTTAATTTTAACACCATTATATTCAATGGCTGTATTTTTTGCGCTAATGGTAATACCGCGTTCACGCTCCAGATCCATATTGTCCATGACTCTATCAGTAAGTTCCTGGTTCTCACGGAAAATACCGCTCTGTCGAAGCATCCCATCTACCAGCGTTGTTTTTCCATGATCAACGTGGGCGATGATGGCGATATTTCTAAATTTTTCTTTGCGCATTTATATCCTCTCAACGTGGATTTCCCCATCGGAAACACCACAAAATTAAATAGTTACTAAAAGCGCGTGCAGGATGCGTTCTAAAGGAGCTGATTACAATGAAAAAATGAGGCCCCCAAGTCTTTAAATCGAATTAAAGCAAGCCATTGGATTGTATGGAATGATTAATTAGTTTAGTGACGTTCAAAAAAAAAGACGGGACCTAATTTTGTTGGAGGCTCATGATGGCTGAAATGTATCTTGAAATGATAGAACTCTTTTTTATCATCGGAAGTTTATTTGCGATCCTGGTAGGGGTGATTTTGTTTGTGAAACCTGATCTGATTGCAAATTGGTCTCATATGGGGAATAAATGGTATTCAGCCTCAAAATGGACCAAACCACTGGATGTTATTCGCGATACAGATTCATTCTATTTTAGAAATCATCTTCCAGTCGGGGCACTTATGATGGTCGTATCGCTGATTGGTTTATTCTTAATTTTTAATCGAATGCCTGACACAGATGAAGTTGTTGCTGCTGCTGGTAGTCCGGAACTGGGATTGAGTTTGGGAATCCTCCTCGAATCTCTCAAGTGGTTTCTCATCGTAACCATCATATTAGGTTTCCCCATGTGGAGTTTGCTGGCATTTAGCCCAGAAAAATTGAAGCGTGTCAATAAAAGGCTTAATACATGGGTCTCAGCAGGTCTCATTATGTTACCTCTGGAAAAGATGAATCATGGCTTTGATAATTTTGTGCTCAATTACCACAGATTTTTTGGGACTATCTTTGTGCTTGGAGCGGTATTTATTCTTTTCAAATTTCTGGGGTGAATAAACCCACTCACATCGACGCTTTAAAACCTCATTTCTTGCATCAATTATGAGTAAAAAGGTATATGCCGTATTCCAGGGACATCAACCAGGAATATATAATTCCTGGGATGAAGCTTCTGAGCAAGTCAAGGGATTCAAGGGTGCAATATATAAAAGTTTCCCCCGAGAGATCGAAGCCATTGAATGGCTGCGGGAATGTGTTCTGCACGCAAAAGAACCAGTGACACAACAGCTCATAGACCTTATCAAGAATCATATTGATAAAGTTGGAATTGAATCAAAATCATCTTTGTCAGATCCTAATGGAGAAATCATCATTCATACCGATGGTGGGGCATCTCCAAATCCCGGGATAGGGGGCTACGGTGTTGTGCTCCAAAGGGGCCACAGGCGTAAAGAGCTATCAGCAGGTTACAAACTCACTACCAACAATCGTATGGAAATGATGGCTGTGATTGTTGCATTACAGGCACTTAATGAAGCTTCTGAAGTTGTCCTGCATACTGATTCCAAATACATCGTGGATTCTGTATCCAAACGCTGGGTGTATGGATGGAAAAAACGGGGTTGGAAGAAATCTGATGGAAAGCGTCCTGAAAACGTAGATCTGTGGGAGATTCTTATCACTTTGCTGGAGAGGCATCAGGTGGAATTTCGCTGGGTGAAAGGTCATGCAGGCAATACGGAGAACGAGCGCTGTGATGCCTTGGTAGCAGAAGCCAGGAAGCATAAAAACCTGTTGGTAGACACAGGGTATATATCGTCTTGATACTCTAGTACCATTAATTGGGGAAGGAAGCTTGTAACATGAAACACTTTCTCTGGGTAACAATATTTGCTGGATTTATCATTTTTAATTGCAGCAGTTCTAAAATTCAACCCCCAAACGATGATTATGATGTTCAGCTTCCAGGTATCCCTGGACAAAGGGGTAGTGAAGGCTTTGCTGAAGCTGATGGACTCATCGGGGTTAAACCAAAATCTCCTTATCAAGAATTTTATCTACTGGACAGTATCCGAGTGGTCGTGGATGATCCCTACGAAACAGAAGGAATATTTGACTCGCCCCGTATGCTTATTTTATATGCCCTGCCCAACGGCAACAGTATCGAATGGACCATGGGTAAACGGAAGAATGAAATCGATGACTGGCATTTCAACATTCAGTACATTGATGCTCAAACCAAATGGTTGAGACAGAATACTCGTGAGCGCTATACAGTGGCTTACCTGGAAGCCCCTCATCTGAGTTGGCCCGCCTGGAAAAGGTCACATCCAAATTATGGTGAGATGATTGCTCAGGTTCTCGATTCACTCAGATCAATATATCCTCAAGCCAGGGTCATATTGAACAGTCACAGAGGTGGAGGGAGCTTTGTCAATGGATTTATCAAATCGCAAGCGCAGATTCCCGGCTGGATCAAGCGGATAGGTTTCATCGATAGCAATTATGGCTATGATGCAGAAATTGGTGTGAAAATCGAAACCTGGCTCAATTCAGATCCAAATAACCACCTCGCTGTTTTTGCCTATAATGACAGTATTGCGCTGTATGAAGGTAAACCCTTTGTCAGTGCTACGGGTGGAACCTGGTACCGATCAAAAATGATGATAAAAGACCTGGGACAAAAGCGCAGGCTCGCCAAAACAGATGCCCATGAAGGGATCATCCAGTATCGTTCAGATGATGAACAGATCTTGATTCTTTTAAAGGAGAATCCATCCCGTGGAATTTTCCATACAGAGCAAGTTGAGCTGAACGGTTTTATCCATAGCCTGCTGTTTGGATCCGCTTTTGAAAATGCGGGATACGAGTATTTCGGCGAACGGTGTTACGAGGAATACATCCTGTTGGATACTCCTCCGTTTTAGCGTTTTAAACCTGAAGAGAAGTTGTAGATAAAAAAAAGCCGGTGCTCCTAGGAGACCGGCTTTTTATAAATTCTTTAATTTAAAGAATTATACAGCAGTTACGTTCTCAGCCTGTGGACCTTTTTCGCCCTGTGTAACATTCAAAGTAACGTTTTGTCCCTCTTTCAATGATACGTGTCCTGAACCGTTGATTGCGCGATAATGCACAAATACGTCTGGACCATCTTCCTGCTGGATAAAACCGTAGC